>NZ_JBXUOV010000003.1:0-100815 GCF_057196585.1 Micromonospora sp. ATLC20 | reverse complement strand
CTCGGCGGCGGGCTCGGCCTGACCGCCGCCACGGCGGCGACCGGCGAACCGCGCCGCCTGGCCGTCGCGGTGGCCGGGGCCGCGCTCTCCTTCATCGGGTACGCGCTGCTGTCCCTGCTGCCCCGCGCCCGGCTCGGCTTCGGCGACGTGAAACTCGCCGCCGCGCTCGGGCTGCCGCTGGGCTGGCTCGGCTGGCCGGCGCTGCGCCTCGGGCTGCTCCTGCCGCACGTGCTCGCCGGAGTCGCGGTGCTCGTCCTGCTCGCCGCCGGGCGGGTACGCCGGGACACGCCGGTGCCGTTCGGCCCGGCGCTGCTCGGCGGCGCGTGGCTCGCCGCCGTCCTCACCTGAGAGGTGCCGTCAGATCAGCCGGAGCTGGTGGTCCTTCGGGCGGCGGGGCTCGGTCGCGTCCAGGCGCTCGAACAGCGCCGGGTCGATCACGTGGAGGAACGGCGACGGGCGGGTGTCCCGTTCCGCTCCGTGCCGGGCGCGCCGGCCCGCGTGGCTGACGTAGAGCCGGTCCTGTGCCCGGGTCAGCCCGACGAAGAACAGCCGCCGCTCCTCGGCCACCGCGTCGTCGTCCGGCTCGGCGCCGGGCCAGCGCAGCGGCAGGAGGCCGTCCTCCGCGCCGACCAGGAACACCACCGGGAACTCCAGGCCCTTCGCCGCGTGCAGCGTGAGCAGCGTGACCGCCTCGGCGCGCGGGTCCAGCGCATCCACCTCCGCGCCGGTGGCGAGCTGGTTGAGGAACAGCTCCAGGTCGTCGCCGCAGCGCCGGGCCAGCGGGGTGAGCAGGTCCACCGCCGTGCGGACGTCTTCGGGGCGTACCGCGCCGGAGCCGTCGAGCGTGGGCACCGCGAAGCGCTCGGCCAGGATCTGCCCGGCCTGGCGTACCCGGGCCGCGAGCGAGCCGTCCAGACCAGCGTGGCGCAGTTCGCGGGCGATCGCCGGCACGCCCGGACGGTCGCGCAGCCGGTCGTGCGAGCGCTTCTGCACCGGAATGTTCGCCCGGGCCAGCGCGTCCACGATCGGTGCGGCCTGCGCGTCGGTGCGGTACAGCACCGCGATGTCGGAGAAGGACAGCGAGGTCGCCCGCCCGTCGATCCGCCCCGAGTCGAGAGAGCGGTGGGACAGGCCGCCGACCAGTTCGTCCACGGTACGGGCCACGAAGTCGGCCTCGTCGTAGGCGGAACTCGCCGCGTACCGGCCGACGAGCGGCGCCTCCGGGTCCAGCCGGGCCGGGTCGAGACGACGGCCGCGTACCAGCGACGACGGCGCGATGGCCTGCACGGCGGCGGCCAGGATCGGCGCGGAGGAGCGGTAGTTGCGGTTCAGCCGGACCAGCCGGGCGTCCGTGAAGTCCTGCGAGAAACGCAGGAAGTAGCCCACGTCGGCGCCCCGGAACGAGTAGATCGCCTGGTCCGGGTCACCGATCGCGCACAGGTTCCCGTCCGGCGGGCTGAGCAGCCGCAGCAGCTCGTACTGCACCGCGTCGACGTCCTGGTACTCGTCGACGAAGATCCACTTCCACCGCTCGCGGTACTCCCGGACCAGCTTCCGGTCACCCTTCAGCAGCGCCACCGGCAGCGTCAGCAACTCGTCCAGGTCGACCAGGTCCCGCTTGCGCAGCAGCGCCACGTACCGCTCGTCGTCGTCACCGGCCTCGGCGCGCGCCGCCGACCGGTCCGCGTCGTCGGCGATCCGGAAGTCCGCCGGCAGCCCGGCCGCTGCCGCGTTCTCCCGCAGCACGGTCAGGCCGAGCGAGTGGAACGTGCCGACTGTGACGTCCTCGGCGACCGGGCCGAGCAGCCCGTCCAGCCGGTGCCGCAGCTCCTCGGCCGCCCGCCGGGTGAACGTGATCGCCAGGCACTGGTCGGGGAAGACGTTCAGCTCCGCGCACAGGTACGCGATCCGGTGGGTGAGCGTCCGCGTCTTGCCGGTGCCCGGACCGGCCACGATCAGCAGCGGGCCACCCGGCGCCGACGCGGCCACCCGCTGCATCGCGTCCAGCCGATCCAGCAGGCCGGTGCCGACCTCCTCCATCCCGGCGAGCATCGGCTCGAACGGCTCGTGCGGAGACGGCGGCGGCGCGATCGGGGGCGCCGGCGGCGGCGTCCGCTTCGGCTCCGGCCGGGCCGCCGCCGGGCGCTTGGCCTTCGGCTTCGGCGCCGACTCCGCCGGCCGCCGCTGCGCGGGCACCGGTACGTCGAACAGCGTCTCCTGCCCGGCCCGGCCACCCGCAGCGCCCAGCTCCGCCGGGTCGAACAGCGTGATCACGCCGTACTCCCCGTCGTAGCCCGGCACCCGGCGCACCTCGCCGCGGCGCAGCCGGCCGATGCCCTCCGCGAGCAGCTCGCCGCCGACCCGGCCGATCTCCTCGATCGGGGTACGCGTCAGGATCTCCAGCTCCGGGCCGAGCGCGGCGATCAGCTCGTTGAGCCTGCCCTCTACCTTCTTCGACCGCGCGCCGACCCGGTTCAGCTCGCCCAGGATCTCGGCCAGCGGCACCAGATGCGTCACCTCGCGGGCGTGCTCCGGACGGTGCCCCGCAGGGCGGTCCGCCAGCTCCTCGACCCGGCTGAGTACGCCCACCGTCAGCGGCTTGCCGCACTCCGGGCAGCGCCCGCCCGCCTCGCGGGTCCGCTCCGGCGACCAGTTCACCCCGCACAGGCGGTGCCCGTCGGCGTGGTACTTGCCCTCCTCCGGGAAGAACTCCACGGTGCCCGCGAGACCGTCGCCGGTCCGCAGCGCCTCGCGGATCGCGAAGTAGTCGCGCGCGGCGGTCAGGACCGTGGCCTCCCGGGCCAGCGCGGGCGGCGAGTGCGCGTCCGAGTTCGACACCAGCTGGTAGCGGTCCAGGCTGCCGACCCGCCAGTTCATCTCCGGGTCGGACGACAGGCCGGTCTCCACCGCGAAGATGTGCTCGGCCAGGTCGGCGTAGCAGTCGGCGATCGCGTCGAAGCCGGACTTCGAGCCGAGCGCGGAGAACCACGGCGTCCAGATGTGCGCCGGCACCAGGTAGCCGTCCGGGCTCGCCTCCAGCGTGATCTCCAGCAGGTCGCGGGAGTCCAGCCCGAGGATCGGCCGACCGTCCGAGCCGAGGTTACCGATCCGGCCCAGCGCGGTGTTGAACCGGGCCACCGCGTCCAGATCCGGCAGGTAGATCAGGTGGTGCACCTTGCGCGTCCGGTCGTCGCGCTTGTAGATCGTGGAGATCTCCACGCTCAGCATGTACCGGACCGGGTCGGCCTCCGCCTCGCTGGCGAGCCGGGGCGGCAACCGCCGGGCCACGTCCCGCTCCGCCTCGGGCGAGAGCCGGTACAGGCCCGGCTCGGCCGGGTGCAGCGTCTCCCGCAGGTGGTCGTACCAGGCGGGATGGGTGAAGTCGCCGGTGCCGAGCACGCCGATGCCCTTGCGCCGGGCCCACCAGGCCAGGTTCGGCAGGGTCAGGTCGCGGCTGCACGCGCGGGAGTACTTCGAGTGGATGTGCAGATCCGCGACGTACGGCGGGAGGCCACCGGGGGGTGCGGCGCTGAACGGAGGCACGCCGCATCCTGTCACGTCCGGTCCCCCGCCCGCCCGTCGCCACGCGTACGGGTGACCTGAGCAATGCGGTGCTGGACTCGGCGGCCCGTGCACGCTATTGAGCGCGCAGCTCGACGAGCGTCACCTGGGGAGGCGCGCCCACCCGCACCGGCGGGCCCCAGAAGCCGGCGCCGTTCGTGACGTAGACCTTCGTGCCGTCGACCTCGCCGAGACCGGAGACCACGGGCTGTTCGAGCTTCACCGCCAGGTTGAACGGCACCATCTGGCCGCCGTGCGTGTGCCCGGAGAGCTGCAGGTCGACGCCGAACTTCGCCGCCTCCTGCGCGGCCACCGGCTGGTGCGCCAGCAGCACGACCGGCCGGCTCGGGTCGCGGTCGCCGAGGGCGGCGGCGTAGTCGGCGGGCGCGGCCACCCCGGTGCCGGCGGCGCTCACGTCGTTCACCCCGGCGAGGTCCAGCACGCCGCCCCGGGCCTGGATCTCCTGCCGCTCGTTCTGGAGCACGCGCAGGCCGAGCCGGTCCACCTCGCGGACCCACTCCTCGACGCCCGAGTAGTACTCGTGGTTGCCGGTGACGAAGAAGCTGCCGTACCGGGACCGCAGGTCGCGCAGCGGTTCGGCGGCCTCGCCCAGCTCGGCCACCGTGCCGTCGACCAGGTCACCTACCACCGCGACCAGGTCGGCATCCATCCGGTTGATCATCGCGACGATCCGCTCGGTGTGCGCCCTGCCGCGCAGCGGCCCGAGGTGGATGTCCGAGACGGTGGCGATACGCAGGCCGTCCATGCTGCGGGGCAGCTTGGCCAGCGGGATCTGCACTCGGTCCAGCTGCGGCGGACCCATCGCGGTGCGTACGCCGTACCCGGTGACGCCGGCGGCGGTGAGTCCGGCGAAGATCGCCGCCCCGCGCGCGAGCAGCAGCCGCCGCGAGGGGTCGTGGTCCGGCGCGTGGGTGCCGGGCGGCGGCGCGTCGGTGCTGTCGACAGGCGGCGGCGTCGCACCCTCCGCCGTCGCGGCGCCGACGAGCGCGGGCTCCGGCTCCGGGTCGGCGGCGACCGCCGCGCGGGCCCGGCGACGCAGCACGAGCCGGACGACAGCGGTCGGCACCTCCAGCACCAGCAGCAGCACCAGCAGGTAGAACATCAGCGCGACCCAGAGATAGCCGGGCCAGGCCAGCCAGTACCAGCCGTTGCGCGTGCCGGCCATGGTCACCGGTACGAGCACCGCCAGCGCCGCGATCGCCACTCCACCGGCCCGGCGCCACCGCCCGGGACGCGTGGTGTCCCGGACCAGCCGCTTCCACAGGTAGAAGTGGATCAGGCCGATCACGAGCACGACGAAGCCCAGGAATGTCGCCATGGCCAGCACGTGTGCCCCCCTCAGCCGCCCGCGAAGGGCGGCAGCACGTCCACCGTCACCCCGGCCGGCAACAGTGCCCGTCGATCATGACAGGCCACGCCGTCGACCAGGAAACTCGCCGCCTTCAGCACCACCGCGAGGCGTTCGCCGTGCCGGGCGGCCAGTTCATCGAGGAGTTCGTCCAGGGACACGCCCGCGGATGCGGTCTCCTCGGGTCGTCCGGCGGCCGCGCGGGCGCCGGCGAAGTAGCGGACGGTGAGCTCCACCCTCAGCCTCCGATCGCCGACATCGAGCGCGCGGGCTGGAGGAACGTGGGGTCGTCGATGCCGTGCCCGGCCCGCTTGGCCCACATCGCGGACCGCCAGCGCCGGGCCAGCTCCTCGTCGTCCGCACCGGCGCGCAACGCGCTGCGCAGGTCCGACTCCTCGGTGGCGAACAGGCAGTTGCGCACCTGGCCGTCGGCGGTGAGGCGGGTGCGGTCGCAGTCGCCGCAGAACGGCCGGGTCACGCTGGCGATCACGCCGACCCGGGCCGGCCCGCCGTCCACCAGCCACGTCTCGGCCGGTGCCGCGCCCCGCTCGGACGGGTCCGGCGTCAGCGCGAACGCGGCGTGCAGGGAGGCCAGGATCTCGTCGGCGGTGACCATCGTCGAGCGGTCCCAGCCGTGCTGCGCGTCGAGCGGCATCTGCTCGATGAACCGCAGCTCGTAGCCGTGCGCGAGCGCGAACCGGAGCAGCGCGGGCGCCTCGTCGTCGTTCGTGCCCCGCATCAGCACCGAGTTGATCTTCACCGGGGTCAGCCCGGCGTCCGCGGCCCCGGCCAGCCCGGCGAGCACGTCGGCGAGCCGGTCGCGGCGGGTCAGCGCGGTGAACCGGTCCCGGTCCAGCGTGTCGAGCGAGACGTTGACGCGGTCCAGACCGGCCGCGCGCAGCGCCGGCGCCATCCGGGCCAGGCCGATGCCGTTCGTGGTCAGCGAGATGCGCGGCCGGGGCGTGAGCGCGGCGACCGCCGCCACGATGCCGGGCAGGCCGGGCCGGATGAGCGGCTCACCGCCGGTGAAGCGCACCTCGGTGATGCCGAGCCGGGTCACCGCGACACCCACCAGCCGGACGATCTCGTCGTCGCTGAGCAGTTGCGGGCCGGACAGCCAGGGCAGGCCCTCGGCCGGCATGCAGTAGGTGCAGCGCAGGTTGCACTTGTCGGTGAGCGAGACCCGAAGGTCCCGGGCGACACGGCCGTACCGGTCGGCGAGGACGCCGTCGGTCGTCGTCCGGGGGGTGCTCATCGGTCGACCGTAGCGCGGTCGAGCCCGTGGAGGGCGGCACGAGCGGTGGAACCCACGGCGTCCGCGTACGCCGCGCCGAAGATCGCGGTGTGCACGAGCAGCAGATGCAGCTGATGCAACGGCACCCGTTCCCGCCACCCGTCGGCCGGAGGCCACGCCTCCCGGTAGGCGGCCGTGATCCGGTCCAGGTGCGGTGGGCCGCCGAACAGCGCGAGCTGCGCCAGGTCGGTCTCGCGGTGGCCGCCGTGCGCGGCCGGGTCGACCAGCCACACCCGGCCGTCGGCGCCCCAGAGCAGGTTGCCCGGCCAGAGATCGCCGTGCAGCCGGGCGGGCGGCTCGTCACCGCCGAACTCGCCGATCCGGTCGACGACCTGCTCGACGAGCGCCGCCCCGGCGCCGTCGATCGCGCCACCGTCGACAGACATGCGCAGGTAGGGCAGGAGGCGGCGCCGGGCGAACCAGTCCGGCCAGGGACCGGGGTCGGGCGTGTTGTCCTGCGGCAGCGCGCCGATGAACCCCGGCCAGTCCGCGCCGAACGCGGGCGCCCCGGCGCGGTGCAGCCCGGCCAGGTCGCGGCCGAACGCCTCCGCGGCCTCCGGCGTCGGCTCGCCGGGCTCCACCCAGTCGAGCGCCAGCAGGCCGGGCAACGCGACGAGCACATCCGGTACGGGCACCGAGCCGGCCTCGCGCAGCCAGCGCAGCCCGGCCGCCTCGGCGGCGAAGAAGCCCTCCGGCAGCGGACGCGCGGCCCGTTCCGGCCAGGTCTTGGCGAACACCGAGTGCCCGTCGTCCAGCGTGAGCCGGGAGGCGGCGCAGATGTCACCACCGGAGACCGGCGTCTCCCGGATCCGCTGGTGGGTCAGGAAGGTCGGCAGGTGCTCCGGGTGTGCCCGCAGGTACGCCAGGTCCATGTGCGCAAGGTAGCCGGTACCCCGGACATCCGTGTGCCGAGCGACGCCGCCGATCGCCGCTGAGCTGCACCGATACGCTCCGTATCTGTGGACGGACGGCGTGTCGTCCACAGGGGCGGACGCGGTGGCACTGCACCGCCCACGCTCCCGGCATGAACTCCACCGAGCCAGCGCGCCTCTCCGTCCGCTCGCCGGCCGACATGGTCGCGGCCGTGCCCTACCTGCTCGGCTTCCATCCCGCCGACAGCGTCGTGGTGGTCGCGGTACGCGGCCGGCGCGTCGTCTTCGCCGCCCGAGGCGACCTGCCCGCACCGGGCACCGACCCCGGCCCGGCGGCCCGGCACCTGGCGCAGGTGGTGGCCCGGCAGGACGCCGACGCCGCCACAGTCGTCGGCTACGGTCCGGCCGCCCGGGTGACGGGGATCGTGGACGCGATCGGTGACGCGCTGACCGCCACCGGGCTGGTGGTACTCGACGCGCTGCGGGTCACCGACGGGCGCTGGTGGTCGTACCTGTGCGCCGAGCCGTCCTGCTGCCCGCCCGAGGGCACCCCGTACGACCCGGCCGCCAGCGAGGTCAGCGCGGCTGCCGTGTTCGCCGGTCAGGTCGCGCTGCCCGACCGGGCCGCGCTCGCGGCACAGGTGTCCCCGCTCGACGGGCCGGTCCGGCTCGCCATGCGCCGGGCCACCGCTCGGGCCCGTCTCCGCCTGGCCGCGCTCACCGGACCCCCGTCCGCATCATCGGCCGGGAGCCCGGCCGGAGGCTTTCCAGCCGACAGTTCGAGGGCGGGTGGGGAGCCGCCGGTCCCGGCGGACGGTGCTGGGCCGGAGGGGGAGTCGTCGGTCCCGGTTGGCGGGCCCGGACCGGGCGGCCAGTCCCAGGTGCCGGCAGGTGGCCCCGGATCGGGTGGGGAGCCGCGGGCGGTGCGGACGGCGGGCACGGCGGCCGTGCGAGCCGCCTTTCGCCGGCAGCGGCGCGGCGAGCGGCTGGACGACGACGAGGTGGCCTGGCTGACAGTGCTCCTCGTCCACGTCGCGGTACGCGACCACGCCTGGTCGCGCACCGACGGCCGGGACGAGGACATCAGCCTCTGGACGGACGTGTTGCGACGCGCCGAGCCGGACCTGATCGCCGCGCCGGGCTGCCTGCTCGCGTTCGCCGCGTGGCGCTCTGGGCACGGGGCACTGGCCGCTGTCGCCCTGGAACGGGTGTTGTCCGCCCGTCCCGGCTACTCGCTCGCGGTGCTGCTCGACGAGGCGCTCCGGCGCGGCGTCGCCCCGTCCGCGCTGGACGGCCGGGGCGGTTCGAACGACGGCGCGGTGCTGCGGCGCCGCCGACGCCGGCCACGCCGGTGAGCGCTCACGCGCCTGCCGGGCCGGCCACCGGGCCGCCGACGCCCGTCACGCCGATGCCCGGTGCTGCCCGGCCGTCAGCCGCCGATGCGCGCCGCCCCGGTGTAGACGTTCATGGTCGGCCCGCGCAGGAAGCCCACAAGCGTCATCCCCGCCTCCTCGGCCAGCTCGACCGCGAGCGTGCTCGGCGCGGACACCGCCGCGAGCAGCGGCACGCCCGCCATCCAGGCCTTCTGGGTGAGTTCGAAGCTGGCCCGTCCGGAGACGAGCAGCACGTGCCCGGCCAGCGGCAGCCGCCCTTCCCGGGTGGCCCAGCCGAGCACCTTGTCCACCGCGTTGTGCCGCCCGACGTCCTCGCGCAGCACGACGAGTTCCCCGTCGGGGGTGAAGAGGCCGGCGGCGTGCAGGCCGCCGGTGCGGTCGAAGGCGCGCTGCGCGGCGCGCAGCCGGTCCGGCAGCCCGGCGAGCAGGTCGGCGGTGACCACCAGCGGGTCGTCCCGCACCGCGAACTGCGAGCGGGTGCGTACCGAGTCGATGCTGGCCTTGCCGCACACGCCGCACGAACTGGTGGTGTAGAAGTTGCGCGAAGGGTCGGTGACGGGTTCCGGCACACCGGGCGAGAGCACCACGTCGACCACGTTGTACGTGTTCGGCGTTTCCGCCCCGGCGCAGAGCTGCGCGGTGTGCACGTCCTCCGCCGACCGGATCAGCCCCTCGGTGAGCAGGAAGCCGATCGCCAGGTCGAGGTCGTCGCCGGGCGTACGCATCGTCACCGCCAGCGGCCTGCGCCGGCCGGGCCCGGCCGCGCCGACGCGGATCTCCAGCGGCTCCTCCACGGCCAGGGTGTCCTGCCGCCGGATCCGCCCCCGGCCGTCCCCGGCCGCGTCGAGGTCGATCCGCAGCACACCACGCCGATCAGTCGCCCGTCCCATGCCGCCATCCTCCCCGGCCACCCCGCCGCCCGCACGTCGCCCCAGGTCTTCCCACCCCCACCGACCCACCCCGGCCGGCCAGGGCCGGCCCCGGGCCCGATGATCGACACCAGTTCGGCGAAGTGGCGGTGTCGGAGGGCCCTGGATGCCACCACTTCGGCGGAAAGCAGTCGATCAACGTCGGAAAACCGCCGACAACGCCGGGCAGAGGTCCGAGCCGGGATGCGGCGACGTGGCTGTGGCTACTGTGAGGCGGTGACGGGGTACGCGGCGATCCTGCTCGCCGGTGGGGCGGCCCGGCGGATGGGCGGGGTGGACAAGCCGGCCCGGGCAGTAGGCGGCCGGCCGATGCTGCACCGGGTGCTGGACGCGGTGGCCGACGCGGACCAGCGGATCGTGGTCGGCTCGTCCGGCCCGCTGCCCAGGGGAGTCCGGACGGCCCGGGAAGAGCCGCCCGGGGGAGGCCCGGTGGCCGCTACGGCAGCCGGGCTGGCGTTGCTCGACCCCGGTACGACGACAGTCGCAGTGCTCGCCGCCGACCTGCCGCTGCTCACCACCGCAGCGGTGGCCGAGCTGCGACGCGCGCTCGCCGCCGCTCACTCCCGCGACGATCCACCGCCCGCGCTCGCCGCCGCTCACTCCCGCGACTACCCGCCGCCCGCGCTCGACGCCGCAGCCGCCGGGCCAGAAGACGCACCTGCAGCCGCCGGGCCAGAAGACGCACCTGCAGCCGCCGGGCCGGAAGACGTACCCGCCGCCTGGCGGGAGGCGCTGGACGGCCGGTCCGCCGCGCTCGCCTGCTACGTGGACGGGGACGGCCGACGCCAGCACCTCTGCGCCCTCTGGCGGGTATCGGCCCTGCGATCCGCCGTCGACCGGCTCGCCGCGACGCGGGGCGGCTCGCTCGACGGCGCGCCGGTACGCGGGCTGCTGGCCGACCTCGCCGTACGCGAGGTGTCCTGGTCCGGCTCGGGGCCGCCGCCCTGGTTCGACTGCGACACTGACGAGGACGTACGCCGGGCGGAGGAGTGGACGAGATGACGGTGCTGGACGACTGGGTCACGGCGGTCTGCGCCGAGCTGGACCTGGACCCGGCGGGGGTGCCCGTGCCGACGGTGCTCGACGTGGCCCGGGACGTGGCCCACCAGGTGGTCCGGCCGGGCGCGCCGGTCACCGCGTACCTGCTGGGGCTGGCGGTGGGGCGCGGCGCGGACCCGGCCGCGGCGGCCGAGCGGCTCAGTGCGCTGGCCGGTTCCTGGCCGGTGGACCTGGGTGGTTCCACGCCTGAGGATTAGCGCCTCGCGCGGGATTCGGTCCCCTTGGCGCCTGGGTAGGGTGGCGGGAACGGACGGAGGCGATCATGACGGCAGACCACCCCTCGGAGCCGGTCGACGAGCCTGCCGGCGGCGCGCCGGAGCACCACGCCACCGGCGCGACGTCGGCGCATCAAGCCACCGGCGGTACGCCGGAGCACCACGAGTCGATCCTGCTCGACGAGCCGACCACTGCTGATCTGCGGGCCAAGGTCACCGAGGCCTGGCGCGAGTTCGCCCGGGCGCTCGCCGACCGGCTGCGCGGGCTGCCCTCCGGCGGGCACCTGGAGGTCACGCTCGACCCGACCGCCTCGGGCACCGGGGACGCCGTCTACTCGGTGAGCGTGGACGCGGGCGAGGAGGGGCGTCTCTCGGCCCGCGCGGTCGGAAACGCCACGCTGCCGCAGGGCTACCGGCTGGACCGGGCGGCGGTGGCCGACATGGTGGCGCTCGGCTGGTCGCCGCCGGGCGTGGTGCCGGGTTCCGGCGAGCAGTTCGGGCTGGACTGCGGCACCGACGAGGCGACCCGGCTGGCCGCGGTGCTGTCCCGCACGCTGCGCGACGTCTACGGCGCCCCGCACCCGGCCTTCCTCGTCTACCTCGTGCACGACGCCGAGGGCGAGGCGCTTCCCGTGGAGCCGCTCGGTACCGCGCGCAGCGAGTTCGGCCCGGACCGCGACGTCGAGGCCGACCTGGACGAGGCGCTGGCCGCGGCGGCGGCCGCGCAGTCCGGCGAGAACGACGTGCTGGCCCTGGAGGAGCGGGTCCGCACCGTCGTGTCGACGATGCTGAAGTCCGCGTCCGACCAGCTCCAGGTCGACTCCGACGGCGACATCAACATCCGGGCCGGCTCGGCCATGGTCTTCGTCCGGGTGCGCGACAACCCGCCGCTCGTGGACGTCTTCTCGCCGGTGCTGACCGAGGTCGAGCCGACCGAGCGCCTCTACGTGAAGCTCTCCGAGCTGACCAACCGGATGCCGATCGGCCGGCTGTACTGCGCCGACGACACGGTGTGGGCCTCGATCCCGGTGTTCGGCCGCAACTTCCAGGCCACCCACCTGATGCTCGCGGTGCAGGTGATGACCGGTCTCGCCGACGAGCTGGACGACCGTCTGCACGGCGAGTTCGGCGGCAAGCGCTTCTTCGGCGAGGGCGACAAGCCGGCCCGGGTCGAGGAGCACCGCACCGGCATGTACCTCTGAGGGCAGCTCACCGTACGTCGAGCAGCGTCTTGCCCACGGTCTGACGGGCCTCGATCGCGGCGTGCGCGGCGGCGGCCCGTTCCAGCGGGAAGCGCTGCCCGATCAGCGGCCGCAGCCGCCCGGCCGCGCCCTCGGCGAGCGCCGCCTCGGTGAGGGCGCGCAGCTCGTCCGGGCCGGGCCGGGGGCGCAGCAGCGTCACCCCGTGCGCGGCTGCCGACTCGTACGGGATGTCCGCCCAGGTGCCGCCGGCCAGCCCGAAGCTGAGCATCCGCCCGCCGCGGTCCAGCAGGTCGAACGCCTCCCGGGCGAGCGGCCCGCCCACGCCGTCGAACACCACGTCGACGGCGCCCACGGCGTCCCGGACCCGGCCGGTCCAGCCGGCCTGCCGGTAGTCGACGACCACGTCGACGCCGGCGGCGCGGAGCAGGCCCACCTTTCGGTCGCCGCCGGCGGCGGCCACCACCGTCGCGCCGGCGGCCGCCGCGAGCTGCGTGAGCAGCGATCCGACGCCGCCGGCCGCCGCCTCGACCAGGACCCGGTCGCCCGGCCGCAGCCCGGCCGCCCGGGCCAGCATCAGGGCGGTCCGGCCGTCGGCCATCAGCGCCACCGCCGCGTCCAGCGGCAACCCCGGGGGTACGGGGACAGGCGCGCCCCGGTCGACGACGACGCGCTCGGCGTACCCGCCGGTGCCGCCGGTGGCGGTGACCACGACGCGGCCGGCGAGCGCCGGCTCGACGTCCGGTCCCAGCGCGGTGATCGTGCCGCCGACGCCGTTACCGGGGATCACCGGCAGTTCGGTGCCGAACGGCCCGAAGCCGCTGGCCCGGAACATCGTCTCGACGAATGTGATGTTCGCGTGTGCCACGTCGATGAGGACCTGGCCCGGTCCGGGTGCCGGGTCGGGTGCCGTCCCGGGCACGAGCACCTCCGGTCCGCCGAACTCCCGCAGCCACACCGCACGCATACCGCCCCCTCGCGTCTCGCCGGTCACGGGTGTCAGTGCACGACATGAAGCGGGGTTGAGGTCAAGGCGTGGACGGGCCGACGCCGGGGGACTCGACCAGCCGGGAGAGCACGATGGTGCTGCGCGACGAGGTGACGAACGATTCGGCGCGCAGCCGTTCCAGTGCCTCCTCCAGGTGGGAGATGTCCGCGGCGCGCAGGTGCACGAGCGCGTCCGCCTCGCCGGAGACGGTGTACGCGCCGACCACCTCGGGGTGGCGGCGGGCGGCGGCGCCGATCTGTGCCGGTGTGGTCCGGCCGGCGCAGAACAGCTCGACGAACGCCTCGGTGGTCCAGCCGACGGCGGCCGGGTCGACGACGGCGGTGAATCCCCGGATCACCCCGGCGGATCGGAGGCGGTCGACGCGTCGCTTCACGGCGGGGGCGGAGAGTGACACCCGGCTGCCGATGTCCGCGTACGAGGCGCGAGCATCCGCGACGAGTAACGCAATGATTCGCTGGTCGACCGCATCTATCTGCAACGTTCCGCTCCCGGGAAGCAATGCTTGTGGCTGTTACCAAAGTTGTACCGTACCTACTCTTGGTGACCGTGAACCAGCAGCGAGTCTCGCGAAAGCGGACATATCTCATGTGCTCGCCCGAGCACTTCACGGTCGAGTACGCGATCAACCCGTGGATGGACGTGACCACGCCGGTCGACGCCGACCTGGCGGTCAAGCAGTGGGACCGGCTGCGCGAGACGCTCGTCGGGCTGGGCCACGAGGTGCACCTGCTGACTCCCGAGGCGGGCCTGCCCGACATGGTCTACGCCGCAAACGGCGCGTTCGTGGTCGACGGCACGGTCTACGGCGCCCGGTTCAAGCACGAGCAGCGGTCCGCCGAGGCCGCCGCGCACCGGGCGTTCTACGAGCAGCGGGGCTGGCGGTTCATCGCGCCGAGCGAGACGAACGAGGGTGAGGGCGACTTCGCGTACCTGCCGGAGGCGCACGGCGGTCTGGTCCTCGCCGGGTACGGCTTCCGGACCGAGCCGGCCGCGCACGCCGAGGCGCAGGAGGCGCTCGGGCGGCCGGTGGTCTCGCTGCACCTGGTCGACCCGCGCTTCTACCACCTGGACGTGGCGCTGGCCTCGATCGACGACGAGAACGTCGTCTACTACCCGGGCGCCTTCTCGGCCGCCAGCCAGAAGGTGCTGGCCCAGCTCTTCCCGGACGCGATCGTCGCGGACGACGAGGACGCGCTGGCGTTCGGCCTGAACCTGGTCAGCGACGGGCTCAACGTGGTGCTGAACAACGAGGCGACCCGGCTCGCCGGCAAGCTGAAGGCGGCCGGCTACCACCCGGTCCCGGTGGAGCTGGCCGAGCTGAAGAAGGGCGGTGGCAGCGTGAAGTGCTGCATCGCCGAGCTGCGGCACTGAGCCACGCTCGACGTCACGCCTCGACGCGAAGGGCGGCCTCCCGGTGGGAGACCGCCCTTGCGCGCGTACGGGGGCCGGTCAGCCCAGCGTCGCCAGCTCGTTGATCACGACGTTGGAGAGCAGCCGGCCGTCGGTCTGCACCCGGCGCAGGTACCACTTCTGCTGCGGGGTACGGGTCTGGTTGAACTGCCAGGTGCCGCGTGGGCTGTCCACCTGGCCGACCTTGCCGAGCGCCAGGTTGACCTGCTGCGGTGAGGGGTTCCCCCCGGCCAGCCGGATCGCCTTGTCCAGCACCAGCGCGGCGTCGTACGAGGCCATCGCGTACGTGGTGGGCGCCGAGTTGAACGTCTTCCGGTACGCCGAGGCGAAGATCCGGTTCGCGGTGTTGTTGAGGTCGGCCGAGTAGTTCAGCGCGGTCTCGATCCCGTACGTCTGGATGAGCTTGCGCTCGCGGCCCTTCTCCCCGTCGTCGAGCTGGTCGAGCGCGGTGCCCTCGGTGAGGAACCCGGGGGCGTAGATCGGTCCCCGGTAGCCCTGGGCGTAGAGCTGCTTGACGAACTGCACGGCCTGCGCCCCGGAGTAGTGGCAGAACACGGCGTCCGGCTTGCGTTCGAGCGCCTTGCGGATCGGCCCCGAGTAGAGCGTCCGGGACGGGTTGGGGTCGTCCTCGGTGAAGATCGGGTCCTCGGTGAGCCGGCGACCCCGCTCGTATGCGCGCCGCAGCCCTTCGATGACGTCCTGGCTGCCCAAGCCGCGGGTGCCGAAGATGGCGATCCGGCTGGAGGCGTCCAGCTTCTGGCGCAGGTACTCGCCGAGCGCCTCGCCGGGCTCGGTCAGCACGTACGAGGTACGCCAGATGTAGACGACGCCCTGGAGCGTCGACGGGGAGGCGTTGGAGCCCAGCAGGGGCACCCGGGCCTCCTCGACCGCGTCCTTGATGCCGGTCATCACGGTGGGGCTGACCACGCCGGTGAGCGCGAGCACGCCCTCTTTGAGCAGCCGGTCGACGGCGGCCTTTCCGGTGGCGGCGGTGTCGCCCTCCTCGGCGGTCACGAGCGTGACCGGGTGGCCGGCGATCTGCTGGCCGCGCATGCTGAGGAAGAGCTGGAAGCCGTTGGTGATCTCGTCACCGATGGCCTTGTTCGCTCCACTGCCGGGCACGATCAGCCCGACTTTGATCGGGCTGCCGGATCCGGCCTGGTCCCCGGACTCGTCGTCCCCGGAGCCGCAACCCGCCGCCAGTCCGGTGGTACCCAGCGCGGCCAGCAGTTGCAGCGCCCGCCTGCGGTTCATCTGTGCCACCGAATTTCCTTCCCGACGGGGTGGCCATGGTGCACACCCCTTCGGCGTTCTACCTGGTCGACGACGCTGCGTCAATGCCTTGAAGATCATCGTGAAGCGACCGCAACGCCGCCACCACCTGGGGCCACGCGGTGGAGCCCGGTGCGATCAGCCCGAAATGCTCGCATTCGGGCAGCTCAACGAGCGTGGCGGAGCCCCCGGCAGCGTGGTCTGCGGCCACCCAGGACCGGCTGATCGCGATCGGGACCTGAATATCTTGATCACCGTGAATGACTACTGTGCGTGTTCGAATGGGTACCAATGCCGATGGATCGGCTGCCGCGTACCGGTCCGGCACGTCGTCCGGGCCGCCGCCGAGCAACGCGGCCACCGCACCCTCGTCCAGGTCCAGCCGGTACGCCTGCGCGAGGTCGGCCACCGGCGCCAGCGCGAGCACCCCGCCGACCGTCTCCGGGGCGTGCGCGGCCACGTACAGGGACAGGTGCCCGCCCGCGGAGTGACCGACCAGGATCGGCGGTACGGGCGCCACCCGTCCGGGCAGCGCGGCGGCGGCGAGTGCCGGCAGCGCGGCGATCCCGGCGCGGACGTCGGTCAGCGTGTGCGGCCAGCCACCGCCCGGCCGGCCGGTCCGCCGGTACTCGATCTGCGCGACCGGGTGGCCGAGCGCGGCCAGCGCCGCCGCCATCGGTCCGGTGTGGGCCCTGTCGTACTCCGCCCGCCAGAAACCGCCGTGCACCACGACCACGAGCGGCCGGGGCGGCCCGTCACCGGCCGGCAGCCGCAGGTCGGCGCACTGGTCCGGGTGGTCGCCGTAGGAGACGGTGGCATCCGGGGGCGGGGACGGGCGGGTCAGCACCTCGCGCGGGTCGGAGAGCATGCGGCGACCGTAGCGTCCCCCGGACCGGCCGCGTGCACATGGTCGGCGTGGGTAAAGATGGGTGCCATGACCGAAGCGCACTCCGCCGGACACGACGACGAACAGGGCAACGATGGCATCCCGGGCACCGTGGTGGTGGTCGGGCCGGACGGCCGCCCGGTCGGCACGGTGCAGACCGACGAGGGCAAGGGCGAGGACCCGACCCGTCTGGTCGAGCAGCCGGCCAAGGTGATGCGGATCGGCAGCATGATCAAGCAGCTGCTGGAGGAGGTGAAGGCGGCGCCGCTCGACGACGCGAGCCGGCACCGGATGCGGGAGATCCACGAGCGCTCGATCGTCGAGCTGAAGGAGGGCCTCGCCCCCGAGCTGCGCGAGGAGCTGGAGCGGATCTCGCTGCCGTTCACCGAGCAGCAGGCGCCGAGCGAGGGCGAGCTGCGCATCGCGCACGCCCAGCTGGTGGGCTGGCTGGAGGGGCTGTTCCACGGCATCCAGGCCGCGCTGGTGGCCCAGCAGATGGCCGCCCGCGTCCAGCTCGAGCAGATGCGATCCGGCCGCCAGGCGCTGCCCAGCGGCCCGGGCGGCGTGATGCCGGGCATGCCGGGGATGCCCGGCGCCGGCGAGGGCCACGCGCCCGGCCAGTACCTGTGACCCGTCGGCCGGGGCGCCGCGCGGTGCCCCGGCCGCTCAGCCCAGCTCGAAGACCTTCTCCAGGTACGCGGCCACACCGTCCTCGGTGTTCGGCCCGGTGACCTCGTGGGCGATCTCCCGTACCGCCGGGTGGGCGTTGGCGACGGCCACCGCCCGTCCGGCCCAGGCCAGCATCGGCACGTCGTTGGGCATGTCGCCGAAGGCCACCACGTCCCGCTCGTCGACGCCGAGCCGCTCCGCGTACCAGGCCAGGCCGGCCGCCTTCGTCACGCCGGCGGCCGAGATCTCGATCAGCCCGCTGTACGACGAGTGGGTCGCCTCGGCCAGCCCTTCCAGCGCGCCCGCCACCACCTGGACGAAGACGTCCGGGTCCTGCTCACCGGCCCGGGCCAGCAGCTTCACCGCGGGCGCGGCCAGCAGCTCCTCCGGCGACTCGACGGCCCGGATCGCGTCGAGGTCGGCGTCCCAGCGCAGCGGGTAGTGCGCCTCGTGCCGCATCTGCCGGCTGTCCACGATCTCCACCGCGAAGCTCACCCCGGGCACCTCGGCGCGCAGGCGCCGGGCCACCTCCGCCAGCAGTTCCGGGGCGAGCGGGTCGGCCCGCAGCACCTGGTCGGTGGCCGGGTCGTACACCACCGCGCCGTTGGCGCAGATCGCCGGCAACGGCTCGGCGAGCTGCTCGTACACCATCTGGAGCCAGCGGATCGGACGGCCGGTGACCAGGACCACCGGCGTGCCGGCGGCGGCGATGCGGGCCAGCACCGCGGCGGTACGCGGGCTGAGCGTCCGGTCGTCGCGCAGCAGCGTGCCGTCGATGTCGGAGGCGACGAGCCGAGGTGGATCTTCCATCACCGGGAGAGTAGCCGGTCCAGGTAGACCGCGACGCCGTCGTCGTCGTTGCGCAAGGTGATCTCGTCCGCCGCGGCGCGTACCTCCGGGTGGGCGTTCGCCACCGCCACCCGGGCCCATCCCGCCCAGCCGAACATCGGCAGGTCGTTCGGCTGGTCGCCGAAGACCAGCACGTCGGCCGGGTCCACGCCGAGCCGTTCGGCGATGACGCTGAGCCCGCTGGCCTTGTCGGTGCGCGGCGGGCAGATCTCGACGAAGTCGAGCCCGGCCTGGGTGAGCGTCGCCACGTCCGGCGGCACGATCGCCCGCGCCGCGGCCAGCAGCTCGTCCACGTGGTGGTCGGCGGTACGGGCGAACGCCTTGATCACGTCGCAGGACAGGCACTCGACCCGGCTGCGGGCCTCGAACCGGTCCGGGTAGGGCCAGCTCGGGTGGTAGTCGCCCCAGAGCGGCGCGTCGTGTTCGTCCGACGCCTCCACCATCACGGTGAGCGGGCCCACCGCCGCCTCCAGGTCGGTGAGGATCCGGGCCAGCACCTCACCGGGCAGCCGCTCGTCCCGCAGCACCAGGGGCCCCTCCGGGTCGCTCTGGTCCACCACCCGGCCGCCGCCGGCCATCACCAGGAAGTCGGCGGCCCGGATGTCGTTACGGGTGAGCTCGGTCAGGCGCGGTCCGCGGCCGGTCGCGCCGACCACCGGGATCCCGGCGGACCGCACCCGGTCCAGCACCCGATGGGTGTACGCGGAGACGGTCTCGTCGCTGCGGACGAGCGTGCCGTCCAGGTCGGTGGCGATCAGCTTGGGCAGTCCCGGGCGGGTCATGGTTCCTCCTTCGCCCGCCGCCGTCACGCCGGCCGACCAGGTCCTCGGTGCCGCGACCATGGGACGGCGGGCAGCAACCGTATCTCGCGGAACGGACGGCAACCACAGCTTTCCGGCGAATCGGCGGCGAAGCTCCGGTGGCCGCCGGACGCGCTGCCGGAGCTGGTTCAGTACGCCCGTTCGGGGCCGGCGAACGGCACCGTGGGCTGCACCGTCAGGTCCGCCGGGCCCGGGGGCACGTCGTCCTCGTCCGCCCGGCGGCGGCGCTCGGGCCGGTCCTCGTCCGGCTCCCCGTCGGTGGAGGTCACGCCGGCCGCCCGGCCGGCCAGGTGCAGCGCGGCCGCCAGCAGTGCGACAGCGACGAACGCGCTGACCAGGCCGCGTCCGTGCTCGACCTGAAGGCTCTGCTCGCTGACGAAGAACAGAATGCGCCGGGCCAGCTGTTCGAGGGAGGCGGCGGTCGCGACCAGCACCCCGAGCACGGCCGCCGCGAGACCCAGCCCGGCCAGCCGGGCGTGCTGCCGCACCGCCGGGGCACCGCGCAGCGCCAGCCCCACCGCCACCGACAGCCCGAGCAGGCCCACCAGGTACGCCGTACCGAGCCCGCCGATCTCGGAGATGCCGCTGGTCAACCGGGCCGGTGCGTCCTCGCCCCGGGTCTCGGCCGGCACGGTGATCGTCAGCCATTCGCCGATCAGCGAGGCCAGCGCGGCCACCGCGCCGAGCCCGGTGAGCACGGGCGGCAGACGGCGGTCCCGGCCCAGCGCGGCGAGCGAGCGCGCGGCCCGGCCGGACGACTCCGGCTCGGTGTCGCCCCACTCGACGATCGTGGTGTCGTCGGACCTGGTGTCCTGCATGGGGATTCGCTTGTCCTGCCGGGGAACGGGGAGATCCTGCGACATGGCCACCCTTCCCGTACGCGGGCCTGCGTCGAATCATGGCACAGCCCGCTCCCGCCGGCCCGGATCGCGACCCCGGGGTCCGGTGCGGGGCGGCCCGCTTTCGGTTAGCGTCGGTGCCATGCCTATCCGTACCGCATCCGCTCGCTGGCAGGGCAACCTCACCGAGGGGTCCGGCACCGTCCGCACCGGCAAGGGCGGCCTGTCCGGCAACTACTCCTTCAAGTCGCGCTTCGAGGAGGGCGAGGGCACCAACCCCGAGGAGCTGATCGGCGCCGCGCACGCCGGCTGCTTCTCGATGGCCCTCTCCAAGCAGCTCGCCGACGCCGGCGCCCAGGAGACGGCGGTGGAGACCACCGCCAAGGTGCACTTCGACAAGACCGACGCCGGCATGACAGTGACCCGCATCGACCTGGAGACCGTGGGTCAGGTTCCGGGCATCGACCAGGCCGAGTTCACCAAGCTCGCCGAGGCGGCCAAGGAGAACTGCCCGATCTCCCGGCTGCTGTCGCCGGGCGCGCAGATCACGCTGAACGCCCGTCTGGCCTGACATCGCGTACGGCACGGCGGGGGTGTCCTGCGGGACGCCCTCGCCGTGCGGTGTGCCCGATCCGGAGGGAGTGACCGGGCCGCGTGGCCGTGGAGATGAGCCGGGACCGGTTCGAGGAACTGGTCGGCGAGGCGCTCGACGAGGTACCCGAGGAACTGCTCGGGTTGATGAGCAACGTGGTCATCCTGGTGGAGGACGACCCGCCGCCGGGTGAGGACCTGCTCGGCCTGTACGAGGGGCACGCGCTCACCTCTCGCGGCTGGGACTACTCCGGCGTGCTGCCCGACCGCATCCTGATCTACCGAAACCCGATCCTGGCGATCTGCGACACCGACGACGACGTCGTCGACGAGGTCGCGATCACAGTGGTGCACGAGATCGCCCACCACTTCGGCATCGACGACGAGCGCCTGCACGCCCTGGGCTGGGGCTGACCGGCCTCCGGCGCGTCCCCGCCCGGCTGATCCCGGCGGTTGCGCCGGTCCCCTAACCTGCGGATCAGGCAGATCCTGATGCAGGAGGAAAACCCATGCGCAGCGCGCTGTTCTCCGCGGAGAACCTTGAGAAGGAGTCCCAGCAGCCGGGCATGCGGTTGCAGAACTCCAAGATGCTGAAGATCGAGTTGAACGGCGAGGCGATGGCCCGGGTCGGGTCGATGGTCGCCTACCAGGGGCAGGTGCAGTTCCAGGCGCTCGGCTCCGGCGGCATCGGCAAGTTCATCAAGCAGCGGCTCACCGGTGAGGGCGTGCCGCTGATGAAGGTCTCCGGGCGCGGTGACGTCTTCCTCGCCGACTTCGCCAAGGACGTGCACATCATCGACCTGGAGCCGGGCGACGCGCTGTCCATCAACGGCTCCAGCGTGCTGGCGTTCGACTCGACGCTCCAGTACGACATCAAGATGGTCGGCGGTGCCGGTTTCGCGTCCTCGTCCGGCCTGTTCAACTGCGTCTTCACCGGCCACGGCCGGATCGCCATCACCACCAAGGGCACTCCGGTGGTGCTCAACGTGGACGCCCCGACGTACGTGGACCCGCAGGCGGCCGTCTGCTGGTCGGCGAACCTCCAGACCGGCTACCACCGTGCCGAACAGCTCGGCCTCGGCACGCTGCTCGGCCGCAGCACCGGTGAGGCGTTCACGATGAGCTTCGCCGGTCAGGGCTTCGTCGTGGTCCAGCCCTCGGAGGAGCCTCCGGTGGCCGGCAGCGGCTCCCAGCAGCAGGGCGGCGTGCTCGGCGGCCTGTTGCAGTGACCGTCCGGTGCCCGGGGCGTCCGCCGAGGTCGCCCCGGGCCGGTCAGCTCAGCTCGCCGGCCCGCAGCCGGGCCACCCAGGCCGCCGCGTCGGCGTAGTCGGCGTCGGTGAGCCCCGGCGGCACCGGCGTCTGCTGGTCACCCGCCGCCGTGCTCCAGCGGTGCCGGGGGTACGACCCCAGGAACCGAACGTCCGCGCAGACCCGGCGCAGCCCCTGCAACGCCTCGCCGAGGCGTACGTCGGCGACGTGCCCGGCACAGTCCAGGAAGAACACGTAGCGGCCGAGCGCCTCGCCGGTCGGGCGGGACTCGATCCGGGTCATGTTCACGCCGCGTACGGCCAGCTCCATCAGCACCGCCAGCAGCGCGCCCACCCGGTCGTGGGCGAGGCACACCGCGAGCGAGGTCAGATCGTCGCCGGTGGGCGGCGGGGGCGGCCCGGGGCGGGACACCAGCGCGAACCGGGTCACCGCGTCCGGGTGGTCGGCGATCTTGTCGGCCAGCACCGCCAGGCGGTGCCGGCTCGCGCCGATCGGGGCGCAGATGGCGGCGTCGTACTCGCCGCTCGCCGCCCCGGCCGCGGCGGCGCCGTTGGATAGCACGTCGACCACTGTGGCGTCCGGCAGGTGTTCCCGCAGCCAGCCCCGGCACTGGGTGGACGCCTGCGGGTGGGCCGCGACGGAACGGACGTCGGACAGCGTGGTGCCGGTGCGGGCGGCCAGCACGAACTCCACCGGGAGGACCACCTCGCGGGTGATCACCAGCGGGTCGCCCTCGACCAGCTCGTCGAGCGTCACCCCGACCGCGCCGCCGATGGAGTTCTCCAGTGGCACCAGCGCCGCGTCCGCCTCTCCGGCGCGTACCGCGTCGAGTGCCTCGCCGACGCTGCGGGCCGGCGTGCGGTCCCCGCGCTCGGCGGCGGGCACCGTACGCAGGGCCTGCTCGGCGAAGGTGCCCTCGGGGCCCAGGTAGACGAAGCGGGTCGGCGGTGTTCCCGGCATGCCGACCAGCCTACGCACCCGGCGTGCCGTCGCAGGCCAGGGTACGGATGCCGGCCGGCGCCACGGTCCGCACCTCGACGCCGCACACGTCCGTGCCGGCGGTGACCAGCCGCGGCGTGCCGCTCTCGCCGCGCGTGACCACCTGCAACTCCTCGTGCCCGGTGACCGACAGCACGGTGTACTGCCAGCCGTCGGCGCAGAGCGGACCGGTCGACACGGTGACCCGGACGTCGCGGGGCAGCACGCCGGCGGAGCCGCGCAGCAGCGCGACGATCCGGTCGCCGGAGGGCCGCCCCCGGCAGGGCGCCGCAGACGCCGGCGCGGACGGGGAGAGCGTGGACGGGAGAACCGGTACGGGTGGGGTCGGCGTGGCGCTCGGGCTGGGCGAGGCGGACGCCGACGGGACCGGAGTGGCGGCGGCGGGTGGCGGGGCTCGCAGCTCGGGCGGGGTGCCGCAGGAGGCGAGGGCGAGCAGCGTCAGCAGCGCCAGCGGGCGCCGGCGGCGTCGGGGGTGAGGGGTGCGGGGCACGGGGGCGTCCTCGGGCATCGAGGGATGTCGTCGTACGGTGGGGCCGAGGTCATCGTAGGAGCAGGACCGGCCCGGGTGAAGCGCGCCGGGTCAGACGGCGGAGAGGAAGGTGAGCGACCCGGCCACCGCGCCGTCGGTGAGCACCGGCGTGGAGATGGCGTCGACGGTCCGGCCGGCGTCGGAGCCGGGCCCCTGCACCCGCAGCAGGCCGCGGGCGAGCCGCCCGGAGTGCAGCGCGAGCAGCGGCGGGATCTTGTCGGTCTCCTGCTCGGTCAGCTCGCTCGGGCTCGCCGTGAAGTCGACGAGGCGCAGGCCGCCCTCCAGCAGCGGCAGGCCGATCACGTCCTCCGGGGCGCCCAGGCAGAGCAGGTCGCAGCCGGACGAGGAGATCGCCACGACGGTGGTGCCGGCGTCGATCAGCAGGCACGGCTCGGCGGCCCGGGAGACCATGCCGGACCACTGCCCGAAGTTGTCGGACTCCTGCTCGGTGGATGCCGCAGGCGCGAACACTTCCGAGAGTGAGAGTTCGACGTGGGCCACCGCGCCTCCTATGTACACCGACGGTCTGTCCACGCTAGCCGGTCGGTGCGGCGGAAGCATCGGCTGCCGGGCGGCCGGCGACGGCGCGGACCGACGGAACCAGTCGGGGGCGGTGCCGTGGGCCGCGTGGCGTCGCCGGAGACGTTACCGGCGGGCGGCCCGCTTGTCAGCGGCCGTTCGGCCCTCGTCATACCACCGGTAGTCGGCGGTTGGACGGTACGTGCCGTTGAACCACGTGGCCGGCGCCTGCGCGACGCGGGAGAGCTTCTCGGCGGTGGCCGGACTGATCCGGTTCCCACCGGCCACGAGCAGGCGGTCCAGCTCGCGGTGGGTGGCCATGAGGCAGTCCTTCGGCAGGCCGTAGACGCTGATCACCCCGGAGCCGACGAACGTCAGCACCGGCGTCACCGGAATGGGTAGGCCGACCGCGTCGGAGAGGGCCTTGCTGGCGCGCTTGGCGTCCCGGCGGGCCTCCTGCACGTACGGCGGGCGCTTGCCGTTGATCTGGACCACGTCACCGGCCACCAGCACGCGGGCCCGGCCGTGGTCGGCGATGGTGACCGCGAACAGACCGCTCGGGCCGATGGCCAGGAACCCGGCCCGGTCGTCGCGGCCGCGGTCGAGCAGCATGTCGGCCGGGTCCGTCCGGGGCCACTCTATGACGTGCCAGGCGGGACCGAGGTGGTCGAGTTGGCCCAGGGCGCGAGCCCCTGCCGCTTCCAACCGGCGGGCCCCCCGCTCCGCCCGGCGACGCCGGGCCCACTCCAATGGAGTCGGTCGGGCCGGCTCGAGCACCGAGGTGGGCTCGACCCGGGAGTGCGGCACCGTGCGGGGCGGCAACGCCCTGCTCGGTACAGCCTGACGAGCGGGAAAGACAGTCATCGCGACCTCCGGCAAAAGGTCTCTCGAAGTTATGTCTCCACTACCCTACGTTGCGCCCCCGGGGGCTCGGCAAGTTGGACCGCCGGAGTGAGTGCGGATGAATGCCATATTCATTCACACTTCTTTTCCGGATGGTGCGTAAGCCTGCCCTAGGCTGCGTGGGTGACCCACTATGTGGACAGCGAAGTCGCCCGGCTCGGGACGGTGCTGCTGCACCGCCCGGGACCGGAACTGGCCCGCCTCACCCCACGCAACAACGACAGCCTTCTGTTCGACGCTATCCCATGGGTGGGACGCGCGCAGGAGGAGCACGACGCGTTCGCGGCGGCGTTGCGGTCCCGCGGGGTCGAGGTGCTCTATCTGGCCGACCTGCTGGCCGAGACGCTCGCCGTACCCGACGCCCGGGCCGAACTGACCGAGCAGGTGCTGCGGTCCCGCCGGCTCGGCCACACCCTGCGGCGCCGCGTCGCCGACCATCTGGCGTACCTCGATCCGGCCGGGCTGGCCGACGTGCTCACCGCCGGGCTCGCCCACGAGGAACTGCGGCTCGGCGCCGACCGCCCCGGCGGCCTGGTCTGGACGCTCATGGACCGGCACGACTTCGTCATCGACCCGCTGCCCAACCTGCTGTTCACCCGCGACTCGTCGGTCTGGATCGGCGACCGGGTCGGCGTGACGAGCCTGGCCATGCCGGCCCGGCGGCGGGAGACCACGCTCACCGACGCGATCTACCGCTACCACCCGCGCTTCGTCGGCACCGAGTTCGTCTACCACCCCCGGATGGAGCACCTGGAGGGCGGCGACGTGCTGCTGCTCGCGCCGGGGGTGCTCGCCGTCGGCGTCGGCGAACGCACCACCCCGGCCGGCGCGGAACGGCTGGCCCGGCAGGTGTTCGCGGCCGGCCTGGCGCACACCATCCTGGTGGTGCCGATCGCGCAGGAACGCGCCACCATGCACCTGGACACCATCTGCACGATGGTCGACGTGGACGCCGTGCTGATGTACCCGAACGTCGCCCACGAGCTGTCCGCGTACACGGTCATCGCCGGCGCGGACGGCGACGACCTGCGGGTCGACGGCCCCGCGCCGTTCCTGCGGGCCGCCGCCGACGCGATGGACCTGGACCAGCTCCGGGTGATCGACACCGGTCTGGACCCGGTCACCGCCGAACGCGAGCAGTGGGACGACGGCAACAACACGCTCGCGCTCGCGCCCCGGCTGTGCGTCGGCTACGAGCGCAACGTGGAGACCAACGCGCAACTGGAACGCGCCGGTATCGAGGTGATCGCGATCGCCGGGTCCGAACTGGGCTCCGGGCGGGGCGGCCCGCGCTGCATGTCCTGCCCGCTGGTGCGGGAGAAGGGCGGGGCCGCCTGACCCGGAGACGTCAGCGCAGCGTCAGCTGGCGGCCGAGCAGGCCCTGGCGGGCCCGGCGGCCGGCCGCGTCGAGCGGCTCCCGCTCCGCGACCGCCTCGGCGTAGCGCTTGGCGAACTCCGCCACCGGCGCCTCCCACTCGGCGGCCGGGGTGTCCTCCGGCAGGTCCCAGACCGGCGCGAGGCGCCCGTGCGCCCGGAACATGCCCGCGAACTTCGTGTCGTCGCCGAGCGTCAGCGCGCCCGCCGCGGCGAGCCGGGACAACGCGTCGAGCGCGGTGTCCTCGTCCTCCGGCAGGACCAGGCGCACGTGGGCCTTCTCCGGCACCTGGCACCAGTACGCGGCCGGCGCGGCGGCCAGCTTGACGGTCGGGTAGATGGCCGAGTTGGCCCGCTCCAGGGACGCCTGGACGTTCAGGTCGTCGGCGGCACCCGGGTCGAGCCAGAAGTCGAACCCGTCGTGCATGGTGATCTCCAGCGGGCCGTCCACCAGGATGTCCTGGAGGCGGGGGCCCGGCCCGGGCAGCGGCGGCACGCTCACCTGGCCGCCCGGCTCGGTGCGCAGCGCGGAGATCAGCGCGTCGGCCAGGTCGCGGGAGACGTCGCCGGACTGCTGGTGCCGCTGCAGGCCGATGAAGACCCGCCCGTCCGGCTTGGTCATCGCCGGTGCGGCCATCGGCAGCACAGTCGCCAGCGTGACCGGCCGGTCGCCGTACTCCTCGATCAGTTCCGGGGTCAGCCGCAGCGGCGCGGACGCCGCCGGGACCAGCTCGCGCAGGGCGATCCACTCCGGCTCGTCCGCCAGGCCCTCGAACGGCCGGGGCACGAAGACGTCGCGCACCTTCTCCCGCTTCGGGGTGGCCTCGCCGGCCCGCTGGTTCTTCCGACGCTTGCTCATGCGCCCGCTCCGCTCCGCTCGGTCATGGCGAGACAGCCTAGATGCCGGGTCTCGGCGGCGGGGGCCGGACCCGTCCGCCGCGTCGGTCAGCCGGCGGCGACCAGGTCGGTCCGCTGCGCCGGGACCGGCTCGAACCGCGCCCACACGCTCTGGCCCAAGCCGTCGCGCTCCACGCCCCAGCCGCTGGCGAGCCCGGCGACGATGTGCAGCCCGCGGCCGTCGGCCGCGTCCGGCGAGGCGGTACGCATGCACGGGCCGGCACCGGAACCGCCGTCGGTGACCCGCAGCTCGACGCTCGGCCCCTGCTCGGTCGGGCGCAGCCGCCAGGCGACCCGCACCACCCCGCCGGGCAGGGAGTCGGCGTGCCGGACCGCGTTGCCGACCAGCTCGGCGAGGACCGCGACCAGGTCGGCCACCAGGCCCGGGGGTACGACACCGGTCAGCTCGTCGGCGAGCCGATGCCGGGCCAGGCGCGCGCCGGTGGCGTCGTGGGGCACCACCACGCACCACGACCGTTCGGCCGGACCAGTCGACACGTCGTTCCTTCCCCGCCCGTGAGCGCCCCGGTCAACCCCGGGGCAGCCGCACCTCTGCGACCGTACCGCCACCGGGTCTGGGCCGGAGGGATACCCATCCATTCTGCTGTTCAACGATCTGGCGGACGAGATAGAGACCGAGCCCGGCACCGGGATACCGGCGGCGGTCGCCGGACTCCCCCTGCCAGAACCGGTCGAAGGCCCGCTCCACGTGTTCCGGCCGGATGCCGATGCCCCGGTCGGCGACCCGGAACGAGACGGTCCGCTCGTTCGCCTCGGCGGTGATCTCGATCGGTGTGTCCGGCAGCGAGTACTTCCCGGCGTTGGTGCCCAGTTCGGTGAGCACCGTGGCGAGGCTGTGCCGGTCGCCGAGCGCCTTGGGCAGGTCGGCGGGCAGGTCGAGCACGACCCGGTGCCGGACGTCCGCCGGCAGGTCCACCACCGCCGCGCGCAGCGCGTCGACCAGGTCGAACGGCGCGGCCGGTTCACCGCCCGGACGGTTCTCGGTGGCGGTGGTCAGCAGCCGGTCGACCAGGCGGGCCAGTTCGTTGGCGCGCTGGCCGATGATCCGGGCGGCCTGCCTGCGGTCGCCGTCGCTCAGCGAGTCCCAGTGGTCGGTGAGCGTGTCCGCGTACCCCTTGATGACGGTGACCGGGGTGCGCAGTTCGTGGCTGGTCACCGCGACGAACAGGTCCCGGTCGTGGTCGCGGCGCTGCTGGTCGGTGGTGTCGCGGAAGCTGACCACGCGCAGCGCGTTCGGGCCGGGCAGTTCGCCGGAGGTGATCCGCAGCCAGCGGCCGTCCGGCAGCCGGTGGTCGAGCACCTGGCCGGGCGGCGGCAGCGGGAACGGCAGCGGCCGGCTCAGTGCCTCGTCCGCCGGCCGGCCGGTCACCTCGACCGCGGCCGGGTTCCAGAGCCGGACCCGGCCGTCCCGGTCCACCACCGCGAGGCCGTCGGCGAGCGCCGCCACGACCGGGCCGTCCCCGTGTACGGGCAGGCCGGTCTGGTCGCCGTACATGTGGGCGATGCAGGCGGCGATGTAGCCGATGACGGCGCGTTGCGAGGGTTGCAGCGGCTCGCCCAGCGGGTAGAGCGCGTGCAGGCTGCCGATGGTGAGCCCGCCGATCTCGGCGCGCGCCACGATCATCCGGCAGAGGCCCCGGCCGGCGACCTCGTCGGCGAGCGCACCGGGGATCGCGTCGACCCGGACCTCCCGTACCGGCGGGCCGGCGAGCAGGCAGACGGTGGCCGGGTCGGTGGCGGGCAGCGGGCGGCCGAGGACGAACTCGGCGCTGCCGGTCGCGGCGACGACCCGTCCGCCGGCCGGGGTGAACTCCACGAAGACCAGGCCGGCCGCGCCGACCGCGGGTTCGACCTCGCGGAGCAGGCGGGTGAGGACGGCGAGGCCGGACTCGCCCGAGTTGATCATGTTGATCACTGCGGTGTGGCCGGCGATGAAGGCGGGGTAGTCGGTTCGCTCCGGCATGTCCCGAGTGTGCCGCGCCGTCCGCGTCCGGGACACCCCCGGCCGGTCGACCGTCTCCGGTACCGATCGACGGGGCTCACCGGCCCAACCGGGCCAGCGCGTGGGCCGGCCGGTCGGTGATCACCCCGTCCACGCCCGCTTCCAGCACGAGTTCCAGGTCCTCCGGCTCGTTGACGGTCCAGACGTACACCGAGTTGCCGGCGGCGCGCAGCGAGGGGACCAGGCGGGGGCGGGCCCGGACCAGGTCCACGCCGGGGCCGGCGATCCGGGCGCCGAACGGCAGCCGGCCCAGCGGCAGCAGGCGCGGCAGCACCTCCAGCAGCAGCACGGTGGGCAGCGCCGGCGCGAGTTCCCGGACCCGGCGTACGGCGAGCGGCGAGAACGACATCACCGTCACCTGGACCGGATGCTCCGGCCGTGGTTCGGCCAGCCCGTACCGGCGCAGCATCTCGACCAGGCGCCGCTCGACCTCGCCCCGGTAGCGCGACGGGTGCTTGGTCTCGATCAGCAGCCGGACCGGCCGCCCGGCGGCCAGCACCGCGTCGAGCAGCCGCTCCAGCGTGAGCAGCCGGGTGTGCGACTCGTCGAGCGGCACGTCGTCCTCGGCGAGCGTCGCGGCCCGGTGCCAGGAACCGAAGTCCAGCGCCTCGAGTTCGGCGAGCGTTCGCGCGCTGACCAGGCCGTGGCCGTTGCTGGTGCGGTCCAGCCGGCGGTCGTGCACGCAGACCAGGTGCCCGTCGCGGGTCAGCCGGACGTCGCACTCCAGCCCGTCCGCGCCCTCGTCCAGGGCGCGCAGGTAGGCGGCGAGTGTGTGCTCCGGCAGGTCGTACGAGGCGCCGCGATGGGCGAAGACCAGGGGGACGGTCATGGCCGCGTCACCGGCTCAGGCGACCCGGCCCGGCTGCCCGTCGTCGGTGACCACCGGACGGCCCGCGGCGGCCCAGTCGCCCATCCCGCCGTCGACGTTGCGGACCTGGTCCCAGCCGTTGCGCATGAGGTAGCCGACCACCTGGGCGGACCGGCCGCCCGAGCGGCAGATCACCGCCACGTCGCGGTCCTGCGGGATCTCGGCGATCCGGGCGGGCAGCTCGGTCATCGGCAGGTGGTGGGCGGCCGGCGCGTGGCCGGCGGCCCACTCGTCGTCCTCGCGGACGTCGAGCAGGTAGATGTCGTCGGGCACGGCCGACGCGGGCACGCTGGGTAGTGAGGCTCCGAACACGGTAACCAAGCCTAGTCGCCCGCGGCGCTCACAGCCGGTTGACCCAGCGCGGGTTGGCGCCGGCCCACTCCGGCACGCGCGTGTCGCGCAGCGCGCCGAACAGCCCGGCGCCGCCGTCGTCCAGCACCACGTACGAGACGCCGTCGATGGTCTGCGGGTAGGAGGGCACCTGGACCCCGCGCAGGGCGTCCGCGGGCAGGCCGCGCAACGCGAACAACAGCTCGTCCAGGGGTACGCCGTTGGTGTCCACGGTCAGTGCCCCGCCGGCCGCGCGCAGCACCCGGTCCAGCTTGACCGGGTCGCTGCGCAGCCGTGTCTCGCCCGCCCGGTCGAGCACTGCTCGCAGCATCTGCTGCTGGTGCCGCTGCCTGTCGAAGTCGCCACCGGGCAGGTCGTAGCGCTGCCGCACGTAGTCGAGCGTCCGCGCGCCGTCCATCTGCTGGCAGCCGGCTTCGAACTGGTACCGGGTGTGGATCGAGCGCACCGGCGTGTCCACGCACATCCGGATGCCGCCGAGCTGGTCGATCACCTCCTTGAAGCCGGAGAAGTCGACGAGTGCCGCGCCGTCGAAGCGGATCCCGGTGAGCCGGTTTAGGGTGGTGCTGAGCAGGCGCGCGCCACCCTCACCGCCGCCGCCGTGCTCGTACGCGGCGTTGACCTTGTCCTGGCCGCCAGGGAAGCCCGGTGCCGGCGGGAGCGCCACCAGCAGGTCGCGCGGCACGGAGATCAGGTACGCCTGCCGCATCCCGGCCGGTACGTGCACGATCAGGATGCTGTCCGAGCGCTGGTCCTCCGGGTTGGCGCCGGGCCGGTGGTCGGAGCCGATCAGCAGGTAGTTGAGCGCGCCGTCCAGGTCCGTCCGCTTCTTCCGGGCGGCCGGGTCGAGCAGTTGCTCCTTGGCCACCGTGCGGTCGTAGCGCGAGGTGAGCCAGTGCAGCCCGGCGACGCCGAGCGTGGCGAGCAGGACCAGGGCGAGCCCGGCGCCGAGCAGGAATCGGGCCCAGCGGACGGGTCCACCCCGCCCGCGTCGGTTCCGTGCTGGCCTGGACGTGACGATCCCCCCGTAGCCGCGACATGAGACCCGCTCACGTCAGGCTACGGGGGGATCGGCCGACCGGTATCGCTTTCGCGCAGGTCAGCGGGTCATTTACGGGTGGAGAGGACGTCCGGGTTGTTCACCACGAAGTCGGCCAGCTTGTCGTTCTTGACCGCCCTGAACATGTCCATGCTGACCTCGTTGAGGATCTCCCGGTTGCCGTTGCCGTTGAAGGTGCCGCCGTTGGTGCGGAGCATGACCAAATCGTTGCCGGTCACACCCTTCATGGTGAAGATGAAGTCCTCGATCGACACACCGCCAGTGTCCAGGACGAACGCCTTGCCGGCCGCCTTGATCAGCGCGTTCAGCTTGATCGGGTTGGTCAACGTCCCGCTCTGGCTCGCCTTCTTCGCCATCGCCTTGATCAGTTGCTGCTGGTTCTGCTGCCGGTCGTAGTCGCCGTTGCGGAGTGTCTTGCGCTGCCGGGAGTAATCCAGCGCCTGCCACCCCTCCATCTCCTGGCAACCCTTCTTGTAGCTCACCGGCTTCATCCTCTTGCCGGTCTTCTTGGCGTCCGCGTTCCACATCGGCTTGCCGTCGACGTACGACATGTGCAGCGAAGAGACGTCCTGGGTCACGCAGATGTTGACCGTGCCGATCGCGTCGATGACATTCTTGAAGCCGCCAAAGTTGATGATCGCGGCGCCGTCGAAGCTGATGCCGGTCATGCCCTTGATCGTCTTGGCCATGAGCTGGGCACCGCCCTCCCAGCCACCGCCGTTCTGTGCGCCGTGGAAGAAGGCGGCGTTGATCTTGTCGACGCCGCCTCGGTATCCGCTCTTCTCAAAGGCCGGGATGCGGGCCTCGGTGTCCCGGGGGATCGAGATCAGGTAGGCCTGGTCGTGGCTGGCCGGGATGTGCAACACGATGATCGTGTCCGACCGGACGTCGTCGGCGGCCCAGCGGGCCCGCGCGTCCACGCCGAGCAGCAGCATGTCGATCGGGCCTTCGAGGCTGCTGCCGCCCTCGGCCTCGGTCTTGCCCGCTTCGCCGAGCAGATTGCGCTGGGCGATGTTGTCGGTGGCCTGGCCGATCACCGCCTTGCTGCCGACGATCGCGACGCCGCTGGTCACCATCAGCACCGCGCCGAGCACCAGTGTGAGCTTGGCCCAGAGCGGGTCCTTGCGCTTGGTGCGCTTCTTCTTGCCACCGCCGGGACCGCGACCGCCGGAACCGGGCTGTGTGGGGATGACCGGAGGGACCCGCCCGGATGATCCGGGTGCCGGTGACTGCGGGCGACGGCTGGTCTGGACCGACATGCGTGCTCCAGCTCGGTGATCGGGGGCGGGACCACTTTACGTATCTGTTCCCGTATTCGCGACCTCGTAGGCTCGCAATTCCCGTCAATACCGGCCTACATCCTCGGGTTGTGGCCGAACGGGCAGGGGTAAGGAGCCGGTCGGCGGTTGGCCTCCGTGGTGGCGAGGCCCTAGCGCTCGTTACCGGTCATGTCGTGCCGGCGTCAGCCGCCCGCGTTGTCGCCCGAACCCTTCTGGTTGGCCTGCATCCACTCGGCCATCCGGTCCGCGGCGATCGCCTTGTACATCGCCAGCGCCTTCTCCCGGTCGGAGACCACCACCGACTGGCCGTCGATGGTCTGGCCGCCCAGGTGCGGGCTGGTGACGAACGTCAGGTTCTCGCCCCGCAGGCTGCGGAACTGCACTGCCATGTCGGTCAACGAGAATCCCTGGTCGACCGTGACGGCGGCGGTGACCGCCTTGAGGAAGTCGTTCAGCTTCTTCGGGTTGGTGAGCGTCCCGGTGCTGGCCGCCTTGTCCATCAGCGCCTTCAGGAACTCCTGCTGGTGCCGCATCCGGGCGAAGTCGCCGTCCGGGAACTGCTTGCGCTGCCGGACCCAGTCCAGAGCCTCGGCGCCGTTCATGTGGTTCACGCCCTTCGTGAACGTCCGGTACGGCTTGTGGATCGAGGTGATGGTCCGCTCCACCTTGAGGTCGACCCCGCCCAGCGCGTCGGTGACCTCCTTGAAACCGCCGAAGTCGATGGCCATGACGTGGTCGATCCGTACGTCGGTGAAGCACTCCACGGTCTTCACCGCGAGCGGCAGGCCGCCGAACGCGAACGCCGCGTTGATCTTGTTGCGCGAGCCCGAGTCGCAGGACGCGCCGGCGCTCTCCGGAATCGGCACGTACAGGTCACGCGGCACCGAGACCAGGTAGGCGCTCTTGTGGTCGGCCGGGATGTGCATGACGATCACGGTGTCCGCGCGCCACTTGCCGGAACCGTCGACAGGGGCGTCCGGATCCCGCGAGTCGCTGCCCACGAGCAGGATGTTGAACGCGCCCTCGACCTGCTTGGCCGGCCGGCCGCCGGTGATCCCGGCGAACGGGTCGGTGCGCGCCAGGTCGTCGTCCAGGTTGCGGGCGTAGAACCACGCGCCGAGGCCGCCGAGCAGCGCCAGCACCAGCACCGCGACACCCGCCACCAAGCCGATGCGCCCCCAGCGCGGCCGGGGGCCACGCCGCCCGGACCCGCCCGGACCGCCACCGCCCGGACCACCGGGCCCGGTCGGCCCGGTCGGCCCGGCCGGACCGCCGGGACCGCCGGAGCGGGGCGCCTCGTCGTGTGCGGGGTACCACCTGGTTTCCGAGGGCCGGGCGCGCCCGGTGGCGGCCCGGTCGGAGCCGGGAACCGAGGCGCGGCCCGCGCCCCGGCTGAGGTGTCGGGGGATCGGGGCGCCGGCAGACGAGGTCGCTGACATGTAACCGAGGGTAGGTCGGCCGGGCCACCGACGCCCTCGTACGCGCGCCGATGTCAGCCGCGTCCCCGGCGGGTTCAGTACCCGAGACGCCCGCGGAAGTACTCGATCGTGCGTCGGAGGCCGTCTTCGGGCGTGACGCTCGGCTCGTATCCCAGCAGTTCGCGGGCGAGGGTCAGGTCCGGACGGCGCATCTCCGGGTCATCGGAGGCACGAGTGATGTAGCTCACCTCGGACGTGCTTCCGGTGAGTGACACGATCGTCTCGGCCAGTTGCCGCATCGACATCTCGTGCTCGGTGCCGCAGTTGATCGGCCCGGTCTGGGTCGAGTCGAGCAGCAGCAGGATGCCGCGCACCAGGTCGTCGACGTAGCAGATCGAACGGGTCTGGTTGCCGGTGCCGTGCACGGTGATCGGCTCGCCGCGCAGCGCCTGGGAGATGAACGTCGGGATGGCGCGGCCGTCGTCCGGGCGCATCCGCGGGCCGTACGTGTTGAAGATCCGCACGATCGCGGTGTCGGTGCCCCGGCTGCGGTGGTAGGCCATGGTGGCCGCCTCGGAGAAGCGCTTCGCCTCGTCGTAGACGCTCCGGATGCCGATCGGGTTGACGTTGCCCCAGTACGTCTCGCGCTGCGGGTGCTCCTTGGGGTCGCCGTACGCCTCGGAGGTGGAGGCCATCAGGAACCGCGCGCCGTCGTCGGTGGCCCGCTCCAGCAGCGCCAGCGTCGCCACCGAGCCGACCCGGAGGATCTCCACCGGCAGCTTCTCGAAGTCGGTGGGGCTGGCCGGGGACGCCATGTGCAGGATCGCGTCGAACCGCTCGGCCATCGCCGGGTGCTGCGGCAGCCCGTCGGAGATGTCCGCCTCGACGAGCGTGAAGGTCGGCTCGTCCAGCAGGTGGGCCACGTTGTCCTTGGACCCGGTCACGAAGTTGTCCAGCACCACGACGGTGCAGCCGCGCTCGACGAGCCGGTCGACGAGGTGGGACGGGACGAAACCGGCGCCGCCGGTGACGAGGATGCGGTGTCCGGAACCGAAGCGGGGAGCGACCTTCATGGCGGTCAGCCTATACACGCGAGGCGGGGCCCCCGCGTAAGGCAGGGGCCCCGCTCGACTGTGGTGCTCAGTGGGCGCCGGCTCCGGTGAGCGAGCGCACCTCCAGCTCCGCGTACTTCTCCTCGTCGCTCTCCTTGGACAGGATCGTGCCGAGCCAGCCGCACAGGAAGCCGAACGGGATCGAGATGATGCCCGGGTTCGACAGCGGGAACCACTGCCAGTCGTGGTCGGGGAACATCGCCGTCGGCGCGCCGGAGACGACCGGCGAGAAGAAGACGAGCACCACGGCGGCGAGCAGGCCGCCGTAGATGGCCCAGACCGCGCCCGAGGTGTTGAACCGCTTCCAGAACAGGCTGTAGAGGATCGCCGGCAGGTTGCCCGACGCGGCTACCGCGAACGCCAGCGCGACCAGGAACGCCACGTTCAGGTTCTGCGCGTAGATCGACAGGACGATCGAGATCGCGCCGATGACCAGCGCGGAGACCCGGGCGACTGTCACCTCCTGCCGCTCCGACGCCTGCCCGTTCTTCATCACGTTGGCGTAGAAGTCGTGCGCCAGGCTGGACGACGACGCCAGGGTGAGCCCGGCGACCACCGCGAGGATCGTGGCGAACGCGACCGCTGCGATGATCGCCAGCAGTGTCGCGCCGCCCAGGTCCCCGCCGAGGAACTGTTCGCCCAGCTTCTCGGCGAGCTGTGGCGCCGCGGTGTTGCCGGCCTTGTCCTGTGCGGTGATCTCCGACCCGCCGACGATCGCCGCCGCGCCGAAGCCCAGCGCCAGGGTCAGCAGGTAGAACGTGCCGATGATGCCGATCGCCCAGAGCACGCTCTTGCGGGCCGCCCGCGCGGTCGGCACGGTGTAGAAGCGGATCAGGATGTGCGGCAGGCCGGCCGTGCCGAGGACCAGCGCGATGCCCAGCGAGAGCAGGTCCATCTTGCTGTAGAACGTCTTCAGCGCGTCCCCGGGTGTCTCCACGCCGTAGCGCAACCCGGGTTCGAGGAACGCCGCTCCCTTGCCCGAGGCGCTGGCCGCGTCGCCGAGCAGCGAGGACAGGTTGAACTTGTACTTGGCGAGCACCAGCAGCGTCATCGCCAGCGCGCCGCCCATCAGCAGGAACGCCTTGACGATCTGGACGTACGTGGTGCCCTTCATGCCGCCGACCGTCACGTAGATGACCATCAGGGCGCCGACCATGATGATGGTGGCGACCTTGGCGGTGTCGGCGTCCATGCCGAGGAACGTGGTGCCCGGCTTGATGCCGAGCAGCAGGGCGACGAGCGCGCCGGCGCCGACCATCTGGGCCAGCAGGTAGAAGATCGACACCGTGATGGTGGAGACCGCCGCCGCGGTCCGGACCGGCCGCTGCCGCATCCGGAACGCCAGCACGTCCGCCATCGTGTACCGGCCGGAGTTGCGCAGCAGCTCGGCCACGAGCAGCAGCGCCACCAGCCAGGCGACCAGGAAGCCGATCGAGTAGAGGAAGCCGTCGTAGCCGTAGAGCGCGATGATGCCGGCGATACCCAGGAAGGACGCCGCCGACATGTAGTCGCCGCCGATCGCCATGCCGTTCTGGAAGCCGGAGAAGGACCGGCCGCCGGCGTAGAAGTCGGTGGCGGTCTTGGTCTGCCGGCTGGCCCAGACGGTGATCGCCAGCGTGATCGCCACGAAGACCAGGAACAGCGTGATGGTGAGGTTCCGGGCGGTGGTGCTGCCCGCCTCAGCCGCGAGGACCGTGTTCATGGGTCACCTCCCCCATCTCGTCGCGGATCCGGTCGGCGACCGGGTCGATCCGGCGGCTGGCGAACCGCGAGTAGAACCAGGCGATGAGGAACGTGGAGACGAACTGGAGCAGGCCGAAGACCAGGGCGACGTTGATGTTGCCGATCAGCTTCGTGCCCATGAATCCCCGCGCGTACGCGGAGAGGATGACGTAGAGCGCGTACCACAGGAAGAACGCGACGGTCATCGGGAAGACGAAGCCGCGCAGCGTGCGCCGCAACCCGGCGAACTCGTCCGACCGCTGGACGGCGAGGTACCGTTCCGCCGCCGACTCGGCGGGTGCGGACGCGGGTGTGTCCGTGGACATCTGTGGATCACCACCTTCGCAAGGCGTGGGGGAGTTTCGCGCACGGTAGAGAGCGCGCTCCCGGCCCGGGAAGGCTCCGCCGCCCGGCGGCGGACGGCTGCGCCGAACGGCACCCCCACTGCGCCCAGTGACCCACGTCACTCCGCTAACCGGTCACCCCCACCCGGTCGATCATGAGGTTGGCGGCGACGAATCGGACGCGGAACGCGGCCAACCTCATGATCGACGGAGCGAAGCGGAGCGGAGGTCAGCCGGGGAGGTCGTGGTAGCGGCCTCGGTAGTGCAGCAACGGGGGCGTGTCCCGGGGCAGGTCCACCGATTCGATCGTCGCCTCCACCAGCAGGGCCCAGCCGTACTCGCGGGCGGTGTCCAGGCGGCAGCCCGCCCATCCACCGGCGTCCGCGGGCACCGGCCCGTACGGCGTCTCGGTCCAGGTGTCCAGCGCGAACAGGCCGCCGGGCGACGGGAACAGGCTGGCGAAGCGGTCGGCGAGCTGCCGGTGCTGCGGGCCCAGCGGGGCCACCGCGAACCGTCCCGCCTCCTCGATGGCCGCCCACAGGTCCGACTCCGCGTCGACCAGACCGAGCAGCCGGTCCGGCTCACCCTCGGCTACCAGCGTGGAGGAGACGGTCAGCCCGGCCGGGCCGGGCGCGGTCCAGAGCGTCACCGGGGCGGCCAGCCGTCCGCGCAGCCGGCGTACCGGCGAGCGTTGCGCGGCCGGCGCCGCGAACGGGTCGGTGGAGTGGATCTGCGCGCCCGGCTCTGGATTCACGTGAAACATTGTGCCGCCCGCCACCGGGCGAGGTTCGACGGAACGCCCTACCCTGCCGGGCATGAATCTCATCCCCCCGCAGCAGCTCGCCCAGGAACGGGTCGTCGCCGCCGACGCCATCCTCGGCGGCCAGGTCGACCTGCGTGCCTATCCGCACCGGCACCTGCTGGTCAGGGCGAACAACACCTGGGGCCGCAGGGCGTACCAGCCGCTGATGGAAGCGGTCGAGCACCTGTCCAACTACGGCTGGGAGCTGGTCACCATGACCAGTGTCGGCGACGGCCACCACGTCTACGCGGCGATGCGCCGCACCGCCTGACGGCGGGCCGAGACGCACGGATCAGTCGTCGGTGAGCAACCGGCGGGCGGCGGCCAGCACCTCCGGGTCGGCGCAGCCGGCCGCGTACCCGGCGATCCGGCGCCGGATGTCCCGCCCGAGCAGCCACTCCCCGATCCGCTCGGCGACGGGGCGCAGGAACGCCGGGCGGCAGCGGAAGTTGTACCGCCACGTCGCGACAGTGGTGCCGGGATCCGGGCCGGGAGCGAACCGCCAGCCGCCGCCGAACCGCTCGAAGAACCACGGTCCGCGCACCATCTTCATGCCGACGTTCGTCGGCGGCGACCAGGAGACGTACTCGCTGACCATGACCAGGCCGTGCCGGGAGCGGGTGTACGTGCGCACGCCCCGCCCGGGCCGCGTCGCGCCGTCGACGAAGTGCTGTTCCCGGACGAACGGATCCCAGCGGTACCGCACCGGGGCGGTGGTCTGGGAGACGGCGAACGCCAGCTCCGGGGGGACCGGGACGGTGACGACCGCTTCGACGACAGGCATCAGCGCCTCGGGGTGACATTCGCCAGCAGCTCCGGCTGCCGGTGGTCGAGCGTGTCCCCGGCCATGTACGCGCCGAGCAGCGCCGCGCCCCCGCCGTACGCCAGGCCGAGCGGCAGCGCCAGCCAGAGCCACACGTCGCCGAGCAGCGCGGCGGCCACCACGAACGGCACCGCCACCACCGCCGAGCCGACCATGGAGACCAGGGTGAGCAGACCCTTGGTGAAGCCCGCGCCGCTGTTCAGGGCGAACGGGTTGCTCGACTCGGGCAGCGAGTACGCGCCGAGCACGGAGACGAACGCGTTGATCGCCAGCCCGCAGCCGTACGCGGCGAACAACGCGCCACCCATCACGCCGAGCCATTCGGGCCGGCCGAGGACGACCGCCAGCGCCACCGCGATCACCACGAGCATCGGCACCACGTAGATCGAGAACGCGGCCATCCGCGCCCGCAGCTCCACCCGCCCCGGCACACCGGCGACCACGTTCGCCGCGTACGAGCTGCCGTCGAAGCCGAACTGGTTGGCCAGCGTCAGCGACGCGAGCGCCCCGACGAAGATCATGGACAGGCTGACCAGCGCCGGTGAGGAATCGGCGCCACCGAGTTCCGCCCCACCCTCGGTGGTGAACGACACGCCGCCGAGGTTGACCATCACCGGCACGAACACGCCGACCACGGCGACCGTAATGAGGTTGGCCCGGCGGCGGGCGTCCCGCCACCAGTAGCGGCATTCGCGGGCGACGAGCGCGCCGAACCGGTCCCGCCGGGCCCAGCCCACCGCGCGGGGGAAGAGCTGCGCGACCGCGCCGCCGGCCACAGCGCGCGGCGTCCGCGCGGGGCCGCTGCTCGCCGCGCCCACCATCGCCGTCTCCAGCGACCGGGACCACCAGAACAGGAGTACGCCGAGCGTCGCGAGCGCGATCAGCAGCTTCACCACCGCCGCGCCGGTCCGCCCCTGGGCCACGTCCAGACCGGCGGTCCACGGTGCGCCGAACGGCGTCCAGCCGACCACCCGGGCGACACCGTCCAGCCGGTCCCAGTCGGTCTGCCGTACCGCGGCGAGCACCAGCAACTGCAACGGCCCGAGCAGCGCGGCCAGCACCGCGAGCAGCACGGCGGCCAGGTCGCGGACCCGGCGAGAGCGCAGCATCGTCGCGAACGCACTTGTGAGCGCGCGGGCACCGGCCAGGCAGACGAGCAGCCCGACGACCACGCCGAGCGCGCCGACCAGTGCGGCCGCCCATCCACCGAGCGCACCGGCGGTGACCACCAGCCCGGCCGCCGTGATCGCTGTCGCCAACGCCGGCACGCTGACCAGGGCGGCGGCGAGCAGGCCGGTGACCAGGGTGCGGCGGGACAGCGGCAGCAGCGCGAACCGGGCCGGGTCGAGCGTCTCGTCCACGCCGAAGAAGACGAGCGGCAGGAGCAACCAGCCGAGCGTGAGCAGGCCACCGCCGAAGGCGGCGATCATCAGCGCGTACCGGGACTCACCGGCCAGGCCCGGCGCGGCCAGCAGGAAGAACCCGACGGCGGCGAACCAGAGCCCGAACAGCAGGCCGAGGACGAACAACGCGACCCGCCAGGTCTGGCCCCGGAAGTTGTTGCCGAGCACCCGCAGCTTGAGCCGGACGAAGTGCCAGGGCGACACCCGCCGGGCCGGGCGCTCGGGCACGGTCACCGGGACAGCCACGACAGCTCCTCGCCGGTCGCGGTCCGGCCGCCGACCACCTCCACGAAGACGTCCTCCAGTGACCGGTCGCCGCGCACCTCGGTCAGCGTGCCCACCCGCTTGATCCGGCCCTCGGCCAGGATCGCCACGTGGGAGCAGAGCCGCTCGACCACCTCCATCACGTGGCTGGAGAAGATCACCGTGCCGCCGCCGCCGACGTACCGGTGCAGGATGTCGCGGATCAGCGCCGCCGAGACCGGGTCGACGGCCTCGAACGGCTCGTCCAGCACCAGCAGGCGCGGACCGTGCAGCAGCGCGCAGGCCAGCCCGATCTTCTTCTTCATGCCCGCCGAGTAGTCGACCACGAGCGTGCGGCCGGCGTCGGAGAGCGCCAGCACGTCGAGCAGCTCCGCCGCCCGCTGGTCGACCACCGCCGGGTCCATGCCGCGCAGCAGACCGTGGTACGCCAGCAGCTCCGCCCCGCTCAGCCGGTCGAAGAGGCGTACGCCGTCCGGCATCACACCGAGCAGGCTCTTGGCGCGTACCGGGTCGGCCCAGACGTCGTACCCCAGCACCCGCGCCTCACCGGCGTCGGGCCGCAGCAGGCCGACGGCCATGGAGAGGGTGGTGGTCTTGCCCGCGCCGTTCGGGCCGAGCAGGCCGTAGAACGAGCCGGTCGGCACGGCGAGGTCGACGCCCGCCACCGCGACCTTGGTGTCGAAGCGCTTGGCCAGACCACGAAGGGACAGCGCCGGGTGCTGATCGGTCATGGTCCGACCGTATCGGGCTCCGGCCAGGGGCTGCTCGGACGGCAGGATGATCTCGCATCATCCCTGAGAGGTACGAGTCGCATTGCCGACGGCCTGCAACCGGCGACCCGGGCGGTGGGTGTCAGTCCCAGGGACGGCAGCGGGGAGAGACATGGATGCGGACAGTGCGTTCGAGGAGTTCTACCGGAGCAGCAGACAACGCGTGGTGACGGTGCTGTACGCGCTCGGCGGTGACCGGGCCGAGGCTCAGGACGCCGCCCAGGAGGCGTACGCGCGGGCCTGGCAGCGCTGGTCGCAGGTCAGCGAGTACGACGACCCGGAGGCGTGGGTCCGTACGGTGGGCCACCGCCTGCTGGTCAACCGGTGGCGCAAGGTGCGCAACAGCGTCGTCGCCTACCGGCGGCACGGTCCACCACCGCCGGTGCGGCCACCCTCGGAGAACACGGTGGCGCTGGTCGCCGCACTGCGGCAGCTCTCCGCGGACCAGCGGCAGGCAGTGGTCCTCTATCACCTGGCCGACCTGTCGGTCGCGGAGATCGCCGCGCAGACCGGCGTACCCAGCGGGACGGTCAAGGCTCGCCTCTCCCGGGGCCGCAAGGCCCTCGCCGCCCTGCTCGACATGACCCTGCCGGAGGAGATCCGCAATGCCTGATCCGATCTTCTCGGACCTGTACCGGGACACCGAGCACCTCGTCTGGCCACCCACCGAGCAGGTGCGGCGTCGAGGTCGGCAGCGGACGCGGCGTATTCAGATCGCCGCCGGTCTGGCCGCCGCGGTAGCGGTGGGCGTCGTCGCGTCGGGTGTGGCGCTGGCCCGTCCCGACGCCGCACCGCCACCCGTGCCGCCGGCCACCGTCGTTCCCACCCCGCCGACGCCGACGCCGGCGCCCACGCCGAGTTCCACGCCATCGGCCGAGCCGTCCGAGAGCGGGTCGCCGACGCCGAGCCGCACCACCGGACGGCCACCCGGCACGACCGGCGGCGAGACCGGCCGCGCGCCGACCAGGACGATTCCGGCGGCGGCGATGCTCCAGCTCGCCGACCTGCCGACGGGCTTCACGATGACGACCAAGGTGGAGGGGGACTGGTCCCTGGAGTCCGTGACCATCTACTGCGAGAACGAGTCGCCGGCGCTGAACGCCGGTCAGGTGGCCAGCAGGTCGGTGCAGTTCGACTCACCCAGCGACTGGATCGTCGAGCGGGTGACGCGGCACTCGGGCACCTCCGCCGACACTGTCATGAAGCGGGTCCGCCAGTTGGTCACGGGCTGCCGGCCGACGCGCCCGGAGGACTCGTTGTCCATCATGGCGGAGTCGCTCGGCGGCGACGACGCGGTGCTCGTGGGCGGCGACATGGGGACGCCTGCCCGCTGGGTGGTGGTGCGGCAGGGCGACCTGGTCGCCCAACTGCGGGTCGACCACCAGACCACGCCGAGCGAGGCCAAGCGAGTGGTCGGGTGGGTGGTCAACCGCCTCTGCGCCGGCACGGACACCTGCTGACTGGTGCTCGGGTGTGCGGCGGGGCCGGCGCGAGCGGGCCCCGCCTCACAGGCGCAGGGACTCCGGGGTGTGCAGGCGGAGCATGGTCGCGCGGACGTCGCGGGGCAGCCGCCGCCGGCTCGCCATCGACACGACCACCATGACCGTGAACGCCAGCGGCACCGTCCACGCCGCCGGCTGGGTGGTCAGCGTCGCCGGCCAGCCGGTCAGCGGCGGGCCGAGCACGGTGAGCAGCACCGCGCCGACCGCTGCGCCGCCGCCGACCAGCACCCCGGCGGCGGCGCCCAGGTCGGTCAGGCCGCGCCACCAGATGCCGAGCACCAGCAGCGGGCAGAAACTGGATGCGGCCACCGCGAACGCCAGCCCCACCACCTGCGACACGTCCAGCCCGGAGACGTTCAGGGAGAGCACCGCCGGCACCCCACCGGCGATCACCGTGGCGAGCCGGAAGCCGCGTACCGAGCCGCGGCCCAGCACGTCCGTCGAGATCACCCCGGCGACGCTGGTGAGCAGGCCGGACGAGGTGGACAGGAACGCCGCGAACGCGCCGGCCGCGACCAGCGCGGCGAGCAGCCGGCCGGTGGTGCCGTCGCCCAGCGCCGCGCCGGGCAGCAGCACCACCACCGCGTCGGTCTGGCCGCTCACCAGCAGTTGCGGGGTGTAGATGCGGCCCAGCACGCCGTAGACGGTGGGCAGCAGATAGAAGACGCCGACGAGCGCCAGCACCACGAGCGTGGTCCGGCGGGCGGCGGCGCCGTCGGGGTTGGTGTAGAAGCGGACCAGCACGTGCGGCAGGCCCATCGTGCCGAGGAACGTGGCCAGGATCAGCGAGTACGTGGCGAACAGTCCCCTGTCGTCCTCGCCCGCGGTGTCCGGCAGCAGCCACTCGGTGGCTCCGGTGGCCGCGCCGGACACCTCCGGCACCGGGTCACCGGCGGCGAACTCGAGGCGGTCGCCGGGGCGTACCTCCCGGATGTCGCCGGCGGGCAGGGTGAGCGTCGCGCGGTGCTCGACCACGACGGTGGTCGCGGTCCGGAACGTCGGGCCGTCGGGCGGGGTCACCGCCGGGCGGGCGTCGGCCTGCCACTGCAACGCCAGGAAGATCGCGGGTACGGCGAGCGCGGTGAGCTTCAGCCAGTACTGGAACGCCTGCACGAAGGTGATCGCCCGCATGCCGCCCAGCGCCACGTTCGCCGTCACCACCACGGCGACGAGCAGCGCCCCGAGCGGATACGGCGAGCCGGTGAGCGTGGCCAGGGTCAGCCCGGCGCCCTGCAACTGCGGCACCAGGTAGAGCCAGCCGATGAAGATCACGAATACGGTGGCGAGCGTGCGCAGCCGGCGGGAGCCGAGCCGCACCTCGCAGAAGTCGGGCAGCGTGAACGCGCCGGAGCGGCGCAGCGGCGCGGCCACGAACAGCAGCAGCGCCAGGTATCCGGCGGCGAAGCCGACCGGGTACCAGAGCACGTCCACGCCGTACTTGAGGATCAGCCCGGCGACGCCGAGGAAGCTCGCCGCCGACAGGTACTCCCCGCCGATAGCGGCGGCGTTCCAGGTCGGGCTGACCGCCCGGGACGCGACCAGGAAGTCCGAGGTGGTGCGGGCCAGCCGCAACCCGTAGAAGCCGATGCCGACGGTGACCAGGGTGACGGCGACGATCGCCGGGACCACGTAGTCGTTGGCCATCAGCGTTCCGGCCGTCGGATCAGGTCGACGAAGTCCTGCTCGTTGCGTTCGGCCAGCCGCACGTACGCCCAGCCGACCACGATCAGGAACGGGAAGGACACGACGCCGAGCAGCAGCCACGGCAGGTTGACCCCGAGCACCGTGACCCGGCCGACCGTGGGCGCGATGGCGAACAGCCAGGGCAGGCCGCCGAGCCCGATCAGCACCAGCAGGCTGAGCCGCAGCGCTAGGGAGAGCTGGGCGCGCATCAGCCCCTGCACGAGCGTCTCACCGACCGGGGTCTGCTGGGTGAGCTCGGAGCGGGTGCGGTCGGCCGGATTGCCGACCCGGGAGACCTCGGCCAGCACGATCCGGGTCCGCTTCGGCGCGGCGGCCGGCGGCGCCCCGCTGCCCGGCTCGTGGCGGCCGGGCGGGGACGCGCGGGGGCCGGGAACCGGGGTGGCCTCGGCGGGCCGCCCCGATGGATGCTGTTCCTCGGCTCCGGTCACCTCCGGCAGTCTCGCCCGCTCAGCGGGAATGTCAAGAGCACGGTTCCGAGCCCTGTGCACAACCTGTGGATAACGCTTCACGGCTGTGGATAACCCGGTGGATGGCGTGGAGTCGTTGTGGACGCTCGTCCTGCCGGTCGGCGAGATCTTCTGAACGATCCCCCGGAACCTTCCCGCCGTCCCGTGAGTGAACAGGTGGGGAGAGGGGGTGACGGTGCCCGACGGTGATCTCATCGCGGAGCTCTACGCGGGGTCCTTCCGCCGGCTGGTGGTCCAGCTCTACGCGGTGACCGGTGACCTGAGCGAGGCCCAGGAGGCGGTCCAGGAGGCGTTCACCAAGGCGCTGGTAGCGCCCGGGCGGTTCGCCCGGCTGGAGAACCCGGAGGCGTGGCTGCGGCGGGTCGCGGTGAACGTCGCCCGCAGCCGGCACCGGCGTCGGCGGGTCCTCGACCGGCTGCTGCTCCGGATCGGTCCTCCGCCCGCCGTCGCCGACCGGGCGCCGGAACACCTGGCCCTGCTGGCCGCGATGCGGGAACTGCCCGAGGGGCAGCGAACCGCGCTCGCTCTGCACTACCTGGTCGACCTGCCGGTGGAGGAGATCGCGGCCACCCTCGGCGTCTCCGCCGGCACCGTGAAGTCCCGGCTCTCCCGTGGACGGCAGGCCCTCGCGGTGCTGCTCACCGACTCCGACGCCAACGGCAGCCCCAGCAACGGGAGGATCGATGTCCGATCGTAGGCTCTCCGGTTTCGACGTCGACACGATCGCCGCCGCCGTCCGGCAGCCGCCGCTCGGCGAGCTGCGGTCCGTGGCCCACTTCCGCCGGCGTCGGTCCGGTGCCCTGGGCGCTACCGCCCTGGTGGTGCTGGCGGCCCTGGTCGCCACGCCGCTGGCGAGCCGGTCCGCACAGTTCGGATCGGCGGATCCGCCCGGGCCGACCCTGCCGGGCAGGGCCGGCGACTTCACGTTGACCGGCCCGGCCTCCGGCGTGGACGTCCGTGTCGCGACATGCGTGTTGCGCTTCGCCCGGACCGTCGACGGGGGCCGGACCTGGACCGACTGGGACGATGCGCGCTACCGGGCCGCCGACTGCGAGCCCGGTCCGGCCCGCAGCGGGAAGAGCCTGGAGTACGCCGTCCTGAGCGACCGCACCTACCTGGTCGACGACGACGGGGTGCGTCGCCTCTCCACCGACTACGGCCGCACCTGGCGGGACGCCGAGCAGGCGATCACCGCCGTGGGGGCCTTCCCGCCCGCCGCCCGGCCCGTCCCGCGCGGACTGGCGTCGCCGGCGGTGACCGAGCCACTCGCGGTCGACCCGTCGACGGGGGACGTCTACCGGCTCAGCGGGCAGCCGCCGTCGCCGCTGCCGCTCGCCGGCGTCTACCCCGCGTCGGACGGCAGCATCTGGACCACGTACGGGATCAACGGGACCACGGTCGGGGCCCGTAGCGCCGACCGGGGAGCGACCTGGAACACCTGGACGCCGGCCGCGGGGAGGACGGTTCTGGCGCTGGCCGGCGTGGACCGGCGGGTGGGCTACCAGATCGTCGCGGACGCGGACGGCGCGGTGACGCTGGAGCGGACCCAGGACGGCGGGACGACCTGGTCCACCACGGTGACCGGGCTGCCGGAGGTGACGCACTGGGATCTGACAGTGGGATCGGACGGATCCCTGCTGGCAGTCACCCAGACCGGTGCGGGCGACCACCGGGTCGCGGAGGTGCGGGTCAGCCGCGACGACGGCCGGAGTCTCGCCGTGGCCCGGGCGGGCGGCATGCCGGTCGCCTCGGTGAGTGTCGCGCCGGGGTACGCGTGGCTGTTCGGCCGGGACGACGGCCGGGACGGGGAGGCGGACCATCTGGTCCTCACGCGTGACGGGCAGGTCTGGACGCGGATCCTGCTGGCTTCCTCCTGACCGTGCCGGGGCGGGACCGTGTCGGCCCGCCCCGGCCACCGCTCAGTCCAGCCCCACCCGTACCGGGTTGGCGGTCGCCGAGCCGAGCCAGGTGTGCGGGTTGCCGAACCAGCACCAGCCGAGCTTCGGGGCACCTTGGCTGATCCACAGCGCGGGCACCCGCCGGTCGCCGCAGCGCGACCCGACGAGCGAGAAGCACCTGTTGCTCGCCAGCGCCTGCGGGTGCAGTGTGACGAACGCCAGACCTTCGTCGATGGTGATCGGCAGCCGGTCCTTCGCGGTCATGTCCTCCAGCGCGGCCGACGGCGGCACGTTGCGGTACTCCTCGCCCCGGTCCACGTCGAACAGCAGGTACGCGGGCCCGGCGGGCACCTCGAGCTCCTTTATCGGGTGGAAGGTGGGCAGGTCGTCGGCGGGGAAGTTGCGGTCGAGGACGCCGGTCTTGCGCTTGCCCGCCAGCGTGGTGAGCGCGATCCGTTCCGGCACCGGCACCAGTTCCCGCGTTGTCACCAGCAGGAACGGCACCCGCGCGTCGGTGGGCCCGGCCAAGCCGGCGGCACCGGTGACCGCCGCGTCGCGCAGCGGGGTGAGCAGCGTCCGGAACTCCTCCTCGGTCTGCCCGGCCAGTGCCGGGTAGCCGAGCTGCACGAGGCGGTCGAGTTGGCTGTCGAATTCGGTAGCGGCGTCGAAGCGGTCGTCGGACATGCGGTCCCCCACCCTGTCGTACGGTCTGCCGTACATTGTACGCCAGCGCGCGGCAGCGACAAGCCGCCGACCGCGCCGACGGCACCCGGCCCCTCAGCGACTCCAGTCCTGCTTCGCGGCACGCACCAGCTTGTCCTTCAGCTCCCGGGTGTGCCGGCGGCTCACCGGCAGCTCGGATCCGTCGATCACCACCACGTAGCCGGAGTTGACCAGCCGCAGCTCGGCGATGAGCCGCAGCTGCACCAGATACGAGCGGTGGATCCGGACGAACCCGGCGTCGGCCCAGCGCTCGGCCAGCGTCGCCAGCGAGACCCGGACCAGGTGCGACCCCTCCGCCGTGTGCAGCCGCGCGTAGTCGCCCTGCGCCTCCACCCACCGCACCGCCGAGCGGGGCAGCATCCGGGTGGTACCGGCCAGCTCGATCGGGATGGTCGGATCCTCCTCCGCCCGGGCCAGCGCGGCCGGATGCGACGGCACCACCCGGGAGCCGATCACCCTTCGCAGCGACTCGGCCAGCCGCTCGGCGCGTACCGGCTTGCGCACGTAGTCGGTGGCGCCCAGGTCGAACGCGTCCACCGCGCCGTCGTCGTACGCGGTGACGAACACGATCGCCGGCGGCCGGGCGAACCGGCGCAGCACCCGGGCCAGCTCCATGCCGTCCAGCCCCGGCATCCGGATGTCGAGGAACACCACGTCCACGTCGTCGTCGCGCAGCACCCGCAGCGCCTCGGTCGCGTCCCCGGCAGTGTGCAGCCGGGCCACCCGGGGATCGGCGCGCAGGTGGTACGCCAGCTCGTCGAGCGCGGGCGGCTCGTCGTCCACCGCCAGCACCCGGAGGAAACCGGTGCCGGTGACGGTCACGACGACGCCCGGACGCCGGGGTGGAACTTCGGTACGCGCATGCTGACCTTCGTACCCGAACCCAGGCCGGTCTCCACGACCAGGCCGAACCCGTCCCCGAAGACCGACCGGAGCCGTTCGTCGACGTTCGAGAGGCCGACGTGCTGCCCCGGGTCGTCGGCCGGGTCGCCGGTCGCGCCCGACACCTCGGCGATGCCGGCGGTAAGCGTCGTCGGATCCATCCCCACCCCGTCGTCCTCCACCGTGATGTGACACTCCGCGCCCGCGTCCCGGGCCTCGATGCTCACCATGCCGGTGCCCGGCTTGCGGGACAACCCGTGGCGGACCGCGTTCTCCACGAGCGGCTGGAGGCAGAGGAACGGCAACGTCACCGGCAGCACCTCCGGTGCGATCTGGAGGCGTACCTGGAGCCGCTCGCCGAAGCGCGCCCGCTCGATGGTCAGGTAGCGGTCGATCGAGCGCAGCTCCTCGGCGAGCGTGGTGAACTCGCCGTGCGCCCGGAACGAGTAGCGGGTGAACTCGGCGAACTCTAGTATCAGCTCCCGCGCCCGCTCCGGGTCGGTGCGCACGAACGAGCCGATCGCGGTCAGCGCGTTGTAGATGAAGTGCGGGCTGATCTGGGCGCGCAGCGCGCGTACCTCGGCCCGCGCCAGCCGCTCCCGCGACGACTCAAGCTCGGCCAGCGCGAGCTGGTCACCCGCCCAGTGCGCGGTCTCCAGCGTCGCCTGCACCAGACCCGGGGCCGGGCGTTCGTCGGCCACCGCCACCAGCGCGCCGACCACCCGCCCGTCCGCGCGCAGCGGCGCCACCACCGCGCCGCGTACCGGACAGTCGACCAGGTCGCAACGCAGCTCCGACTCGCCCAGCACCGTCGAGCGCCCGCTGTCGGCCGCCCGCCGGGCCGCCGCGACCAGTTGGTCGCCGTGATGCGCGCCCTGCCCGTCGATGGCGAGCAACGCGTCCCGGTCCGTCAGCGCCAGGCCGGCCGCGCCGACGAGGGCCCGCAGATGGCGTACGGCCTTCGCCGCGTCCGCCGCGGTCAGGCCGGCGCGCAGCGGCTCGGCGGCGAGCCCCGCGGTGTGCAGCACCTCGTACGTGGCCCGCTGCGTGGCGGTGGCGATGCCCCGCCGGCCGCGCAGCCGCAGCACCGCCCAGAGCGCCGCGGCCAACGCGGTGACCAGCGAGACGACGGCGAAGACGGCGGAGAGGTTGCCACCCACGCAGCGATCCTGCCGGGTGGCGGCCCGGTAGCGCTAGTACGCGCCCTTGCGGGCCAGCACCACGCCGACGGTCCGCCACAGGATGCTGAGGTCGTACGCCAGCGACCAGTTGTCGACGTAGTAGAGGTCGAGCCGGACCGCCTCGTCCCAGGACAGGTCGGAACGGCCGGAGACCTGCCACAGACCGGTCATGCCCGGCCGGACCAGCAGCCGGCGGCGGACGTCGCCGAGGAAGTCGCCGTCGTCGGCGGGCAGCGGGCGCGGGCCGACGAGCGACATCTCGCCCCAGAGCACGTTGATCAGCTGGGGCAGCTCGTCCAGCGACGTGGCGCGCAGGAAGCGGCCCACCGGGAAGACCCGGGGGTCCTGCTTCATCTTGAACAGCATGCCGTCGGTCTCGTTGCGGTCGACCAGGCCGGCCAGCCGCTCCTCGGCGTCGACGTACATGGTCCGGAACTTCCAGACCCGGAACGTCCGCCCCTCGTGCCCCACCCGGGGCTGGCGGAAGAAGACCGGCCCGGGGTCGGAGATCCGGATGGCCACGGCGACGGCGAGGAAGAGCGGGACCAGCAGCAGCAGGCCCAGCCCGGCGGCGACCCGGTCCATCAGGTTCTTGGCCAGCAGCGCCGGCCCGGACAGGGTCGGCTCCTCGACGTGCAGCAGTGGCAGGCCCTCGATCGGGCGGATGTGCACCCGGGGACCGGCGATGTCGGTGAGCTGGGGCGCGACCACCAGGTCGACGCCGGAGCCCTCCAGCTGCCAGGCCAGCCGGCGCAGCTCACCCGGCTCGGCGCTGGCCGAGCCGCAGACCGCGATGGTGTCGCCGCCGACCTCACGTACCAGGGCCAAGACGTCCCGGCCCGCGTACACGGGCACCGGGGTCTCCAGGCCGCGCGCGGCGGCGTACCCGTCGGTGAGGTGGATGGCCACCGGCACCAGGCCGACGGACGGGTTCCGGGTGACAGTGGTGTAGACCTCCAGGCACTCCGGAAGCGTGCCGACGAGCACCATCCGGTGCCCGGCGTGGCCGGCGCGGCGGCGCAGCGCGTGCAGCGAGGCCCGGGCGATCATGCGGCCGAGCAGGATCAGCATCATCGCGCCGAGCAGCGCGAAGCCGACCGTCCACCGGGACAGGGAGTAGGTCTTCGTGGCGAATGCGATGAACGAGACCGCCGCCGCCACCGCGACGCCGGCCCGGATCACCCGCTTGAATTCGTCCGGACCGAGACCGAGGTAGCGCCGGTCGTAGGCCCGGTTGCCCCAGAGGAAGAGCAGCCAGCCGAGCGGCAGGAGCACGAACGCCACTGTGTAGAACCAGGCCTGCGGCGAGTTGCGGAAGCCGGAGTCGGCCTGTTCGAAGATCTGCACGGCCAGGAAGCTGGCCAGGGCGGCCGCACCGAAGTCCAGCAGCAGCAGGAGGGCGATGTAGGGCCGGTGCCACCGGGACACCCGCCGGCGGGCGCGGGCCCACGCCGACCGCGGTACGCCGTTGTGCGACGGCGGAGTCGGCGGCTGGATCTCAAAGCTGTCGACGTGCCGCACGCTCTTGCTCCGGCCTCTGTCGGTTACCGGGCGCTGGAGGCTTGTCGTCACCTCAACCCATGTCCTCCCGCATGACCCGCGTCCTCACTCGCCGTGAGGGCCCGGGTCGCTCACCGTCCCAGTCTCCCACGCGGGCCCGGCCTGGACCGGCCCCCGCGAGGAAGCCGTTCCGCTGGTGCTCGGTGAGATCTGGCCGGCTCCGAATCAGTTGTGAAGCCGGGGACCGAGCCACTATACCGATGGATGACGGCTCGGGTAGAGGGGCGGACCGGACCTTAGGCGATCGCCGGTCGATTCCGCTCGGTAACCGGCGAATCCGGTTACTCACCGTACGAGCCTGGACAACCTTCGGTCAGCCAAGGGCTTGCCGCCGGTCTGGCAGGTGGGGCAGTACTGCAGGCTCGAATCGGCGAACGACACCTCCCGCACGGTGTCGCCGCAGACCGGACACGGCAGCCCCTTCCGGGCGTGCACCTTGAGGCCCGAGCGCTTCTCGCCCTTCAGCTCCGCGGCCCGCTGGCCCATCGACCGGCGTACGGCGTCGCCGAGGACCGTGCGCGTCGCCGCGTGCAGACCGGCGAGCTGGTCGTCGGTGAGCCGGTCGGTGATCGCGAACGGCGAGAGCCGCGCCGCGTGCAGGATCTCGTCGGAGTACGCGTTACCGACGCCGGCCAGCACCGACTGGTCGGTCAGCACGCCCTTCACCTGGCCCTTACGGCTGCGCAGCCGCTCGGCGAAGGTCGGGAGATCCGCCTCCAGCGCGTCCGGCCCGAGCTTCGCCACTCCGGGCACCTGCGCCGGATCGGTGACCAGGTAGGCGGCCAGCTTCTTCTGGGTGCCGGCCTCGGTCAGGTCGAAGCCGGAGCCGTCGTCGAGGCGTACGCGCACCGCGATCGGCCCCTTGCCGGGCCGCAGCGGGGCCGCCGACGGGAACGCCTCCCGGTAGTGCAGCCAGCCCGCCCGCGCCAGGTGGACCACCAGGTGCAGTCCCTCGTCGAACCGGACGTCCAGGAACTTGCCGTACCGGCCGGCGCCGGTGACGGTGCGGGCGGCGACCGCGCTCGGCGGCGGGTCGTACGTCTTCAGCGCGTTGATCGCGGCGACCTCGAACCGCTCGACGCGGCGGCCCACCGCACGCTCGCGCAGGTAACCGGCGAGCGCTTCCACCTCCGGTAGTTCGGGCATCGTCCAACGGTAGCCTTCTTTCCCGTGAGAATCGTGGTGGCGCACAACCGGTACCGGGAAGCCCAGCCCTCCGGCGAGAACACCATCGTCGACGCGGAGATCGCCCAGCTCACCGCCGCCGGCGTGGAGGTGCTGCCGTTCCTGCGCAGCTCGGACGAGATCCCGTCGATGTCCAAGCCGGCCAAGGCGCTGCTGCCGATCTCGCCGATCTGGGCACCGAAGGCCCAGCACGACCTCGACCGCCTGCTGACCGAGCATCGGCCGGACGTGTTGCACCTGCACAACCCGTATCCTCTGCTCTCGCCCTGGGTGGTGCGGACCGCGCACAAACGCGGGGTGCCGGTGGTGCAGACCGTGCACAACTACCGGCAGGTCTGCTCCTCGGGCCTGTACTTCCGCGACGGCGTGATCTGCCAGGACTGCCGGGGCCGGGCGCTGGGCGTGCCGGCGATCGTGCACCGCTGTTACCGCAACTCGCGGGCGCAGAGCGCGCTGATGGCGACCACGCTCGCCGTGCACCGCCCGACCTGGAAGTCGGTGGACCGGTACATCGCGCTCACCACGGCTGTGGCTGATCATCTGCGCGACTACGGCATCCCGGACGAGCGGATCGTGGTGAAGCCGAACGCGGTGCCCGACCCGGGCACCCCGGCGCCGGCGGGGAACGGCTTCCTCTTCATGGGGCGGCTCAGCCCGGAGAAGGGCCTGGACCTGCTGCTCGCGGCGTGGCGGCGGCACCCGGTGGGCGCGCTCGGCCCGCTGCGCATCGCCGGTGACGGCGAGCTCCGTCCGCTCGCCGAGGCGGCCGCCGCCGAACGGCCCGACGTGCACTACCTGGGCCAGCTCGACCGCTCCGGGGTACGCGCGGTGCTGGCCGACAGCTCCGTGGTGCTGGCCACCTCCACCTGGCACGACGTGCTGCCCACCGTGATCATCGAGGCGCTGGCGTCGGGGCGGCCGGTGCTCGGCACCGCGCTCGGCGGCATCCCGTACCTGGTGGGCGCGGACGGCCCGCGCGAGCCCGCAGGCACCGGCCCGGCCGAGGTGGCCACCGCGGCGCCGGGCGACGGGCTTGTCGCGTTGCCGGCCGGGGTGCAGCGCGGCGAGGCGGGCTGGGTGGTGGCGCCGGAGGTGGACGCGCTGGCCGCCGCGCTGCCGCTGGCCGCCGCCGAGGCGGGGACGCTCGCCGGTCCGGCCCGGTCCCGCTACGAGCGCACCTTCCACCCCGACGTGATCACCAAGCGCCTGATCGACATCTACGCCGGCTTGCAGAGCCGCGCCTGACGCGATCTGACCACTTTGCGTTACTGGTAGGTGTGCACCTGCGCCGGTCACCGTCTGTGACGGGCGGTTCCTCGTCGATCCGCGCCCTCGATCATCGACCATGGGCTTGAGCTGCTCGAATGTCTGAGAGCCGACTCCGCCGGTAGATGCCTCTCCGCCGCCTTTGCTCTGCAGCCATCGACGCGGCAGTGACCGAGAGTTCCTGGTGCGCATATGGCTGCAGAGCAAAGGCGCCGAAGGTGAACCGCCCACCCTCGCGGGGACGTCACTATCAGTGACTGACGTCTGGTGCGGCGACGGACTCGCCTGCGCAGGCGCCATCGGCGCGTCGGACAGGGCGGCCTTCTCATTGAGCGTGACGACGGCAGCACTACGCGCGGCAGGGCACGACAGCGAAGGGCACGACGGCGCGCAGGGCACGACGGCGGCGGAGGGGCCGACGAGGGCGGCGAAGCCGGAGTGGGGCGAGGGCGGGAGGAGGCTTCAGCGCAGGGAGGCGCGGGCGGAGAAGGCGATGCTGGCCAGCAGGAATCCGCCGTTTACGACGGTGAACGCGACCATCACCCAGAACGCCAGCGCGGGCGCGAAGGCCAGCACCAGGCCGGCCACGAAGATCACCGCGCCGTAGTCGCGGACCAGCTTCACCAGGCGCACCGGGAGCGAGGTCGAGGTGACCATGCTCGCCGCGTTCGGCCCGGACTGCATCACCGACGTCACCAGGTTGACCATCCAGGTGCCGGCGAACACGGCCACCAGCCAGACCGGCGTGGACGGGCGCTGCGCCACGGCTGTCGCGCCGATGGCGGCGACGAGCGCGATCTGGGCGGCCACGTCGCACAGCACGTCGATCCGGGCGCCGGCCGCGCTGCCCTGACCGGTCACCCGGGCGAGCTGCCCGTCGGCGCAGTCCAGCGCGTACGCGATCTGCCACGCGACGAGCGCGAACAGCCCGACCGCCCAGGCCGGTACGGTGCCGGCGGCCACGTCGTCGGCGAGTGCCACCACGGTGACCGAGGCGGCCAGTCCCAGCACCAGGTTGGTCAGCGTCAGCGCGGTCGGGCGCAACCCCAGGCGCTGCGCGGCGAGCGCGAAGGCCGCCCCGATCCACTGGCTGATCGACTCGCTGAACAGGCCGCCTCCCCGGTTGACCCGGTGGAAGTCGGCGACGGTGGGGCGGGGCTCAGCCAATGTGGTCGCGGAGGGCACCGGCGTAGTCTGCCAGCCGCTCCCGCGTCTCGGTAGCGGACATCGCGAGGTGTTCGAGGATGGTGTAGCGGTCCGGCCGGGTGGCCGGCGCGAACTGCACCGCCTCGACGAACTGGTCGTCGGTCAGCTCGACCTCGGCGGGCAGCCGGGGCAGCCCGTGCCGGGTCAGGCAGGCCGCCATCTCGGCGAACCGGCGCTCGTCGCCGCGCAGGTACGTGCAGAACAGCGCACCGAGCCCGGCCAGTTCGCCGTGCGAGGCGGTGCCGGGGAACAGCGCGTCGATCGCGTGCATGATCTCGTGGCAGCCGCCGCTGCACGGCCGGCTGGTGCCCTCGATCGCCATCGCCAGGCCACTGGAGATCAGCGCGTCGGCGAGCACGGTGACGAAGCCGTCGTCGTTCATGTCACCCGGGTGGTTGAGCACCGCCTCGGCACCTGCGCGCGACAGCGAGGCGGCCAGCCCGTCGACCCGCTCACCGCGGACCCGCCGGGCCAGTTCCCAGTCCGCCAGCGCGCTGATGTTGCTGACCACGTCGCCGATGCCGGCCCGGTTGTGCCGCTCCGGCCCGGCCTCCACGAAGTCCAGGTCGACGATCACCGCGATCGGGATGTGCACCCCGTAGGACCCCTTCAGGCCCTCGGTGATCAGGCTCGCCACCGGGGAGGCGATGCCGTCGTTGGCGAGGCTCGTCGCCACCGAGACCATCGGCAGGCCGCGACGCGTGGCGGCGTACTTGGCCACGTCGATGGTCTTACCGCCGCCGATGCCGACCACCGCGTCGTACGACCGGGTGCGCAGCTTCGCCCCCAGGTCGTCGGCGGCGTCGAGCGTGCCCCCGGCCACCGTGAACACGTCGGCCGAGCGCAGCGACGGCCGGATCAGTTCGGCGATCCGTTCGCCCTGCCCCGGCCCGACCACCACGGCGACGTCGCCACCGGCGGAGATCCGCCCGTCGGAGAGGATCGCCGCCAGGTCGGCCACCGCGCCCCGCCGCACGTCGATGTGCAGCGGGGTGAGGACGCTGCGGGCTAGTAGCGGCACGCGATCTCCCGCGCCCGGGCCAGATCGGCGTGGTTGTCGACCTCGACCCAGGAGACGTCACCGATCGGGGCCGCCCGCACCTCGCCGCCGCGCTCGGCGAACTCCTGGTAGCCGTCCTCGTAGTAGAGGTTCGGGTCGCGCCGCCAGGTCGCCTCCAGCGCGTCCGCGAGCGGCACCGCCACCTGCGGCTCGATCAGCGTCGCGCCGATGTACTCGCCGTACGCCTCGCCCGGGTCCATCAGCTTGGTGATGCGGGTGAGCTGGCCGGCGGCGTCGAAGGTGGTCTTCATCTCCTCCTCGGCCAGCGGCTTGAGCGTGTCCACGGCGAGCAGGATGCCCGGGCCGCGCTCGGCCAGCAGCGTCTTCTCCACGCTCACCGGGTGCACGGTGTCGCCGTTGACGAGCAGCACGCCACGGGAGAAGTGCTCCCGCGCCAGCCAGAGCGAGTACGCGTTGTTCCACTCCTCGGCCTTGTCGTTGTGGACCAGCGTGATCGTGACGCCGTACTTCTCCTCCAGTGCGGCCTGGCGCTGCCGCACCGCGTCGGCCGCGTAGCCGACCACGATCACGACCTCGTTCAGCCCCACCTCGGCGAGGTTGCGCAGCGCGATGTCGAGGATGGTGATCTCCCCGTCGACCGGCACCAGGGCCTTGGGCAGGGTGTCGGTGTACGGCCGCAGCCGGCGCCCCGCTCCCGCGGCGAGCACCATCCCGATCATGCCGACACGCTCCTCTTCTCGACCCGATTCCACCCGGCGAGGATATCGCCGGGCGCGGAGCGGCAGTGGTTCAGCCCGTCAGACCGATCGAGCGCAGCGCGGCGAAGCCGTCCTCAGCGATCCGCCGGATCAGCCCGTCGTTGACGTCCCGGTGCTCGTCGAGCAGCGCGATCTCCGACTCCGCCAGCCAGCGGAACTCGGTGTGCTTGCCGGCCTCCAGCCGGGGCCGGCTGAGGTCGCCGTCCACCCGGATCAGGAAGTCGGTCTCCACCCGGGTCAGCCCGTCGTCGGCGGTGTACCGGTATTCGCCGACCAGGCCGAGCACGTGCGACACGGCCCAGCCGGTCTCCTCGGTGACCTCCCGGCGCAGCGCGTCGTCGATCTCCTCGCCCGGTTCGAGGTGGCCGCCGACGATGTCCCAGCAGTTCGGGAAGAGGCGTCGGTCGGGGGATCGGCGTTGGATGAAGATGCGGCCGTCGTCATCGACGATCAGCGCGCCGGCGCAGCGGAGGGGCTCGGTGGGCACCCTCCGACAGTAGCCATCCGGGCCGTCTCCGGCGATGCCCGTTCTTGTCCCGGTACGCATCGATGGCCCACCATGTCCGTACTCAGTCGCCGTCCCACAGGGGTGATGTGTGATGCAGGTACGGGAAGCGATGTCCAGCGAGGTACTGGTGGTCGGGCCGGAGCACACGCTCCGGCAGGCGGCCCGGATGATGTCGGCCCGCGGTGTCGGGTCGGCGGTCGTGATCGACCCGGACTCCGAGGGAGTAGGGATCATGACCGAACGCGATGTGCTGAAGGCGATCGGCGCCGGGCTCGACCCGGATGTCGAGCGCACCGGGGCACACCTGACCTGGGACGTCGTATACGCCGGCCCGGACTGGACGGTCGAGGAGGCAGCCGCGGCGATGGCCCGCGGCGGGTTCCGTCACCTGGTCGTGCTCGACGGCCGGGAGGTGGCGGGAGTGATCTCGGTACGGGACCTGATGCGGGTCTGGGCGGGTGAGCACGCGCCGACCCGTACCTGATGTGGTCCGGCGCGAGCGGCGCCGGAGAAAGGGCGATGGCCCGGCCGATATCGGCCGGGCCATCGTCGTATCTGTTCCGTTTCGGTCGTGCCCGCCCGTCAGGGGCCGACGAAGACCGAGGTGCCGCGCCAGTCCACGTCGTCGACGCTCGGACCGCTGCGCACCGTGGCGGAGCCGGTCGGCACGCCGTCGGACCACGCCATCGTGGACAGGTTGCCGGTGCTCCGGGAGACGACGTAGAGCGTGTCGCCGTCCAGGAACAGGCCGCCCGCGTCGGCGAACGCGGTGGTGCCGGTGACCGTGTTGCGCTCGGCGCCGACGGTGCCGGTGTCCGGCGTGAAGCCGCGCCAGAACAGCGTGCTCTGACCGGCCAGCGAGTAGTAGATGCGTCCGCTCTTGTAGAACATCGCGGTCACGTTCGGCAGTTCCGCGGAGAAGTTGCCGGTCATGCCGGCGTAGGTGGAGCCCTCCGGCGCGGAGCCGGTCACGACCAGGTCCCACTTGGCGTCGTGGTACGGGTCCAGCTTCTTCGGGGTGCCGAACTCGTTGCCGTCGAACGAGCGCTTGTAGAGGTCGCCGCCGACGCCGTAGAACAGGTCACCGCCGACCCAGAACGCGCCCTTGATGTTCGACCAGCCGGTGTTGTCGCCGTTCGGCACCGACATCGCGTTGCCGACCGAGGTGGCGCCGTCGTACGTCCGCTTGGTGATGCTGTCGACGGTGGTGGCCGGCGGCACCGGGGGCAGCTTGACGATCTCGATGCCCTGCACCAGCGGGTTCTCCAGGACGCGACCGAAGTCGATGTCGATGTTGCCGTCGCTGGTGATCGGGAACGCGCGCATGGTGCCCCGGTTGGTGGCGCCGATCGCGGCGATCGGGTCGAAGTTGCTCAGCTTGACCACGCCGTCGATCGACACGTTGAACTTGCGCTTGCCGGCGGTGGCGGTGCCGGACCAGCGGTTGGCCAGGTAGAGGCGCACCTGCACCGGCGTGCCGGCCGGGACCGGGAAGTCCCACTGCATGTCCGGCGCGGGCGACTCGTCCCACCGCTCCGCGTTGAACAGCTCGACCGGCGTACCCGACGGCACCGTGCCGTCGAGCGTGGCGTTCGTGGTGTAGCTGGTCACCTGGTTGCCGGCGTTGTGGTAGGTGCTCGGCGCGGCGGCGGTGTCCGCGGCCCAGGCCGGGCCGCTCGGCGCGGCGAGCTGGTCGCCGCCCGCGTTGACCCGGTAGAGCACGTCGGAGGCGTCCGGCGTGGGCGCGGTCTTGACGATCTCGATGCCGTGCAGCAGCGGGTTCTGCAGCACCCGGCCGAAGTCGATGTCGACCACGCCGTCGCTGACCACCGAGATGGACTGCATGGTGCCGCGGTCGGTGCCGCCGGCGGCGACGACCGGGTCGAAGTCGTTCAGCTTGAGTACGCCGTCGATGCTGACGTCGAACTTGCGGGCGCCCGGCTTGCTCGTGCCGGACCAGCGGTTGCCCATGTAGATCCGGACGTCGACCCGGGTGCCTGCGGCGACCGGGATGTCCCACTGCATGTCCGGCGCGGTCGCCTCGTCCCACCGCTCGGTGTTGAACAGCGTGGCCGGCGTGCTCGCCGGCACGGTGGAGTCGAACGTCGCGTTGGTGGTGTAGCTGGTGACCTGGTTGCCCGTGTTGTGGTACGGGCTGGGCTCGGTGGCGCTGTCGGCGGCCCAGTCCGGCCCGCCGTCGGTCGCCGGGATGGCCGGACCACCGGCGTTGACCCGGTAGAGCACCTCGGTCTGCGCCGCACGGCCGGCCTGGTAGACGTTGCCGGGAAGGCCCTTGGTGCTGGTCGAGTGCGGGGTGCTGCCCCCGTCCAGCGGGAAGAAGGCGATCCGCTTGCGCTGGTAGTCGAAGTTGCCGATGTACTCCTGGTCGCTGCCGAGCCAGAGGCCCTCCTGCGTCACCAGCATCTCGGTGACGCCGTAGCCGCGCGGGTGGCGGCCCGGGTTCCAGGACAGCGGCAGGCCGCTCACCGGGTCGAGCGCGGCGATGCTGGCCCGCGGCACCGCGCCCGGTCCGGCCTTGTCGCGGGCGAGCGGGTTGTTCGACCAGCGGAAGTGGCCGCCGACGTAGATGGCCTTCTCGCTGATGCCGACCGAGAGGAAGGTGTCGCCGCCGCTGAAGTTCGTCCAGGTCGGCTTCTGGCCGGCGCCGGTGGCGGAGGTCTCCCAGCGGGCGGCGGAGTCGCAGAGCGTGCCCGGGTACGACGCGCCGGTGGTGACCACCACGAAGTACTTGCTGTCCGGGGAGAACTGGACGTCGCGCACCCACGAGTCGAACGCGGTGTACTTGCAGGCCGCGGAGTAGCCGTCGGTGTTCCAGTCGGCGACGGTCGCGGAGCTCTCGCCGAGGTTGATCCGCACGATCTGGTCGTGCACGACGCCGTCGGCCTTCTTGAAGTTGCCGATCACCACGAGGTGCTTGCCGTCAGGGGAGACGGAGAGCTTCTCCACGCCGACACCGGCCGAGGCGCCGTTGTTGGTCGGGGTCCAGTTGTGGTTCTCGGTCAGCGCCACGGTGAGGTACTCGTCCACCGCGCCGGTGGTCGGGTTCAGCGAGGCCAGCCCGTTGCGGTTGATCGTCGCGGTCGCCGTGGTGAAGATGCCGCCGACCAGCAGGTGACCGTCGACGAGCGCGATGTCGTTCACCGTGCCGTTGAACGCCGGGCCCTTGAACCCCTCGACGGGGGTGCCGTCGGCGACGTTCAGCAGCACCAGCTTGCGGAAGTTCTTGTCGCCGACCTTGTTGAACTTGCCGGCGACGTACACCGTGCCGGGGGTCGGCCCGGCGATGATCGCGGTGACGTCGTTGTCCAGCACCGGCGCGAACGCGTTGTCGATCTTGCCGGTCGCCTTGTCGAAGGCGAGCAGTCCGCGGCGGTCGACCGGGGTGGGTGAGGAGCCCCGGTTCTGCGCGTTGGTGAACGAGCCGCCGACGATCACCTTGCTGCCGGCGTCGTGGATGGCCACGACGTTGCCGTCGTTGATGTTCGGCGTCTTGTCCGACGGCACCTCGCCGACCAGCGTGCTGTGGTCGGGCGCGGGCGCCGCTGCCGGTGCGGCGAGCGCCGGCACCGGTGTGAACAAGGTGGCGATGCCGAGCACGGCAGCGCCGAATGCGGACACCGAGCGGTGTCTCAGGATCGAGGAAGCCACAGGCTACTCCGGGGGGAAACGTCGGAGGCGCTGCGATCGTGGTCGGTGCCGACATGAGGCGGGGCGTCACTCGACCGACCGCAGACGTGAGAGCAATACCTTCTCGCATTCGGCCGTCGCCCGTCCACCCGGGTTCGGCCTTTTTGACCGAGGAAACGGCCCGGGTCACACGAAAAGACGACCGACGATCAGTCCCCGGACACGGAGGGTGTTCCTGAGGAAACGCTCAGGTCGGGCATCGGTGGCTGGAAGTACGGATCGGTCGCCATCTCCCGGAAGACCTGCTCGCTCTCCGGGTCGTTGCCGAACGTGCTGTCGTAGATGGGCTTCTCCGTCTGCCGGGCCGCGAAGTAGACAGCCGCCTTGATCTGCGGGTGCTTCTTCAGGTACGGCCCGACCTCGCGCATCCATTCGGCGCGCTGGCCCGGCCGCCCGTCCTGGGTCAGGCCGTACTCGCCGATGATGACCGGCCGCGGGTGCTTCTTGGCGAACGCCATGAAGTGGTCCATCCGGTTGGAGAAGCTGTTCCACTCCGGACTGGGATAGACGTCCGCGCAGAGCCAGTCGACCTGGTCGTCGCCCGGGTAGTAGGCGGCGGCCCGGCGCTGCGGCTCGGCGAACCCGTCCGCGTGCGGGCACCACACCCACCCGGCGTTGGTGACGCCCATCTCGGCGAAGATGCCGCGGACGTGCTTCCAGGCGGCGACGTAGTCCTCCGGCGAGTGCATGCTCGCGGCCAGGTTCGGCCGGTCCATCTCCCACCGGTAGCGCAGCAGCACCGGAACGCCGAACTCCTTGACGTCCTTGGCGCGTTCCCGGATCAGCGCGTCGTAGACGCCGCTGACGGTGGACCGGGTGTCGGTGCCCTGCCACGAGATCATCTGGAGCTTGCCCCGGGACTGGAACAACTTCTCGGTGGCGCTCGGGAACGGCTCGTTCCACTCGTGGAACATGTGCGCGATGGTGAGCTTGCCGCCGGCCGCCTGGTTGAACGCGTCGAAGGCGGCGGCCCGCCCGCTGGCGTTGTGGTACTGCGGCTTGACCCAGGTGCCGAGCCAGGCCCCCTTCTCCGGCGGCTCCGGTCCCCACCCGGTGGTGCGGACCGGAGCGGTCCGCGGTGTCACAGTCGGCGGCGGCGGCACCGCCGTCGCCGACTCGTCGGATCGCTCCGAGCCGATGTCACAGGCCGCCACGGCCGGGGCCAGGAAGGCCAGGCCCAGCACGGCAGCCATCGTCAGTCGTAACCGTCGTACCACCGCAACCTCTCCCCAGGACGGTCGCCGGCCACGGTATGGGGGCCCTGACGGATCCGCGTGGGCGGAGAGGCACGCCGGGCCGGGCGGGCGACCCCTGGCACTCTACCTGTGACGCGGCGCTCAGGCGGGGTAGCCGAGTCGCGTCAGCAGCGGCCCGGCCTGAGCCATCACGTCGGCCAGATCCTTTTCGGTCAGTCGCTGCCGCCACCGGCCCACCGAACCCGGCCGTGCCTTGGCGAAGCGGGCGTGCAGCGCCTCCCGTCCGGCCGGGTCACCGACCTCCAGGAAGTCGGCCACGACCTCGGCCGCCTCGGCCGGGCGGGTGACGATGTCCTCGTACCGCAGGTGCCGCACCCGCTCGGCGGGCAGCTCGGCGAGCTGGGTCAGCGCGCTGCTGGTGAACCGCCGCCACATCCAGGCCGACCGGCCCAGGTCGGAGACCTGCGTGAACTCCTCGCGCCGCTCCGGCTCCACCCAGAACCGGGGCGCGGCGCCCCACGGCGTACCGCCGCGGCCGCTGCGGCCGGCGCCGGTGGACGCGGCGTTCAGCCAGGGCTGCTCGGCGTGCGACACCGCCACGTCCCGGCCGTCCCGGTAGACGTGCAGGAAGACCGCGTCCGGGAAGACCTCGGTCAGGAACGGCACGATGAAGCAGTTCTCCGGGTCCTTCTCGGCGAAGCGCAGGCCGCCGTGCCCGGACGCGGCGAGCAGCGCGCCGTAGTAGCCGCGGAAGTAGCGGGCGGCCCGCTGCGGCGTCCAGCTTCCCTCGTAGACACAGCGGGCGACGGCCTTCGTCAGGCGCGGTTCGAAGTGGTACGACACGTCCGGCAGCGCGCCCACGCAACTGCCGAGGAACGTGGTGCCGGAGCGCGGGGCGCCCAGGATGAAGATCGGACGCTCCACCTTCAGGGTGAGCCGGCGGCCGCCCCCCTCGACCGGCCGTTCCAGCTCGCGGCGTTCCTTCCGGTCCGCCAGCAGACCGACCGCGGCGAGCTTCGCGGCCTTCACCGTGGACAGGCCGGAGTGCGGGGCGGGGGAGTCGCTTGTCATCGAAGGTCCCATCGGTGCAGGATCGGTCAGGACTGGGCGGCCGGGTCCGCCCCGGCCCGGTTACGGCCACGGCGCAGGGACCGCAGCGCGTCGAGGTTCAGGGTGCGCCGCCAGCGCCAGACACCCGCCGCGTACGCGACCAGCCCGGCGACCGTGACCAGCGCGAGCACGAGCGAACCGGCACCGAGCAGCGTCGCCACGCCGAGCGGCAGGCCCAGCGTCACGACGGCGAGCGCCATCGCGGCCCGGGTACCGGCGCCGAACGGGTGCAGCCGCATCGACCACCAGAGCTGGGTCAGCGGCACCAGGTTGGTGACCAGGATGGAGACGGTCCAGGCCAGGGCCGCGCCGAGGATGCCGTAACGCGGGATGAGCACAACGTTGCCGACCACGTTGAGCACGGTGCCGGTCATCGCGTTGTAGAACGTCCACGCGGTGCGCCCGGCCATGTTGAGCACCATGTCGACCATGCCACACCCGGTGGCCAGCAGCATGGTCAGCGCCAGCAGCACCACGACCCGGCGGCCGTCGGCGTAACCGGCCCCGAACAGCGCCAGCATCGGCGTGGCGAACGCCGCGAAGATCAGGTACGCGGGCCAGGAGAGGATCACGAGCCAGCCGGTGGCGACCTGGTAGAGCTGACCCGCCTCGGCCCGGTCGTTGCGGGCGAACGCGGCGGCCAGCCGGTGCTGCACCGAGCTGGACAGCGCGACGCTGGAGAGCTGACCCAACGCCAGGAACCGGGTCGCGGCCGTGTAGATCGCCGCGTCGGCCGGACCGCGCAACGCGCTGAGCAGCACGATGTCCAGCCGCTGCACCACGATCGCGGCCAGGCTGCTGACCGCACGGGGCCCGGTGAAGCGCCAGAACGGTCCGGCCAGCTCACGCGCCGGCACCGGCCGGGTCACCTGCCGGCCGGCCCGGCCGACCAGCCGGCTCAGCCAGAACAGCGCGACCACCGCGGCGATCAGGTACGGCACCACCCAGGCCAGCGGCAGCGCGACGGTGGCGGACAGCCCGAGCCAGGCGGCCACCGCGACGGCCAGGAACTGCACCAGCGTGCGGCCGAGCCGCTCCACTGTGAGTAGCGGACGCATCTGGCCGAAGCCGCGGCAGGCGGCGAGCGCGTAGTCGTTGAGTGCGGCCAGCGGCACGAACGCCAGCAGGATGCGCAGCGCGGTCACCGCCTCCGGCCCGGCCTCCGGCATGGTGGCCCGGGCCAGCGCCGGCGCGGCCAGCCAGCCGGCCAGCCCGAGCAGCGTGCCGACCACGAGCACCGGCAGCAACCCGACCAGGATGGTGCCCCGGATCTGGTCGCGCCGGTCGAGGGTGCGCTGGCGGCTGACGAAGTAGACGGTGCCGACGTCGGTGCCGAGCCGCGCCGCCGACGCGGCGATCATGAACGCGCTGGTGGCCGCGAAGAACATGCCCGCCTCGCGGACCGACCAGCCGCGGGCGATGACGATGTTCAGGCCGAAGCCGGCGACCGCGGCAAGCCCGACCCCGACCAGGTTGGCGAAGCCCTGCCGGGCCGCGCCGCCCAGCCCCGCGCCCGGCCCGGGGGGCGGTGCGGTGAGCGTCGGGGTGCCGCCGGCGTCCGCCCGCGTCACCGCCGCCACGACGGCACGCGTCCCCACCACGTCGCCAGCCGCTCGTCGTACGGCGCGAAGTGGTCCTCCAGCCGGGTCCTCAGCTCCGCCGACATGGGCGAACGGGACCGGGAGTTGTGCTTGCCGAACGCGATGTCCGCCCAGCGGGGCAGCCCGAGGAAGTCGCACACCGCGTCGAAGGAGGGACGCGGGTCGGCGAAGAAGTCGTCGCTGTCGATGACGTGCATGCGGTCCCGGCCGACCAGCGCCTCCAGGCGCTCCAGCTGCTCGATGTAGCGGCCCCGGGCCAGGTACGCGTTGTGCTGGAGGTGCTCGCTGGCGTACGACGCGGAGCTGATCATCCGCTCCCGCTCGCCCGCCGTACGGGACTCCTCCAGCGCGAGCGCCCGCTCGAAGTCCGCCTCGGTCTCGTAACCCCGGGCCAGCTCGTGCGAGTGCGCGGAGTAGGCGCGCTCCACCGGGTCACGCAGCAGCACCAGCAGCTTCACCGAGGGCAGGTCCCGGGCGATGCGCTGCCCGGCCAGCGGGTGGAACATGTAGTACGGGCTGGACTCGCCGGTGATCCCGCGTACCCCGATCTGCGCCTTCACCGCCTCGGCCTTGCCGGTGGTGGGGAAGTGCCCGAGGTACCAGCTCATCCCCCGGTGGTAGTCCATGTCGAAGTAGTGCACGCCCTTGTGGTACGCGGGCGGCAGCACACCGGGATGCTGCGACAGCGTCTTGAACAGCGAGGTGGTGCCGCAGCGCTGCGCCCCCACGATCAGGAATCCCGGCACCATCCGCGAACCGGCGGTCAGCCGGCCGACCGTCCGGCTCACCGACTTCACCGCGCGGAGCGCCTGCTCCTTGGCCAGCGTCACGTCCCCACTCCTCACTCTCACCCGGCCCGGCGGGCCAGGTGTTCCTCGACGGCGGGCAGCAGCCAGGTGTCGACGTGCCCCAGTCGCGCACCCGCCTCCGCCTGCCGATCCCGCAGGTAGCGCGCCGCCAGCTCCACCAGGTAGAGCACGGCGACCAGACCGGCGCCCCCACCGGTCTGGTCGAACGGCGCCAGGGTGGCCTCGGCGCCGGCGATCAGCGCGCGGGCCGCCTCGACCGGTTCCACCCCGTCGTGGCTCATCGCGCCCTGCACCGCCAGGTGCAGCGCGTCGTACCCGGCCGGCACGTCCGCCTCGAACCGTTCCCAGTCCCAGACCAGCACCCGGCCGTCGGCCAGCACCGCGCTGTTGCCGCCGTTCCAGTCCCCGTGCCAGGCGCCGAAGGCCACCACCGGGTCGGCGTCCGCGACGGACTTCAGCGCCGCGCGCAGCCGCCCGGCCTCCGGCCGGGGCCCGAGCGCGTCCACCGCGGCCGTGAGCCGGGCCGCGTGCCCGCTTGCCGTCCACGACTGCCGGCGTACGCCGAGACAGCCCGCGACCGCCACCATCGCGTCGCGTTCGGCCGCCTCCGCGGCGGCCGGGGTGGCCCGGGGCAGCCGCACCGGCAGCGCCTCCTGCACCAGCAGCGCGTGGCCGTGCCAGTCGCCGTGGTGGCGTACCCCGGCGAGCACCACCGGGCCTAACGGCACCTCGGCGAGGCGGCGCAGCGCGTCCGCCTCGGCGTGTACCAGCGCGCGGGTCAGCGGGTCGACGCCGAGCTTGGCGTACCCGAGGGCCCGGCCGTCCGGGGCGAGCAGTTGCAGCACCGGCTTGCGGTTCGCCCGGGCCGGGCCGATGTGCAGGCTCACCAGCGCCGGCTCGCCGAGCACCTCGGTCAGGTACGCGTCCAGCCCGCCGCCGTCGACCACCAGCCGGTCGCGGAACACCAGCGGGCCCAGCCCGAGCCGGAACGCGGTGGACAGCCCTTGCCGGACCAGCTTGGCCTTGCGGCCGACCGCCTCGGTGGAGTGCCGGACCGCGCTCGCCGCCGCCCGGCCCGAGCCGGTCGGCACGAGCAGCCGAGGGCGGGACGCCGAGGGCACCACCACCCAGCCGGCGCCGCCGCGGCGCAGGCTGGGCTCGGCCGGCGCGGGCCAGATCAGCCCGGCCAGTTCACCGAGGTACGCGGCGCGGCCGTCGCCGTCCGGGGGTACGCGGAACACCATCAGCTGTCACCGGTCTTTTCCAGTCGGGCCCGTAGCCCGGCGATCGTGCCCTGGGGTGGCGCCGGCGCGAGCGACCGGCGTATCCGGTCGTTGCGGGCCAGCAGGGCGACAGTGATCAGGGCGTAGGCGAGTGTCGCTTCCATCGCACCGTAGGTGAACTGGAAGAAGAGCATGAGGATGAGCACGAGCGTGCCGGCGATGCCGACCGCGCTGTGGTCGCGGCGGTAGCGCCAGATGCAGTAGATGAAGAAGGCGTTGTAGCAGATCGCGCCGACCCAGCCCTGCCCGACGAGCAGCGCCCAGACCTGGCCGTTGCTGCCGAGTTCCCGGTTGCCGCACTGCTTGCAGTCCTCGGACTTGCCGATGGCGATGGACCGGTTGCTGCCGATCAGCGCCCGGTTGCCGCCGTACCCGAGGATCGGCGAATGGTTGGCCGCGGTGACCGCGCCCTGGGACAGCGTGGTCCGGATGTCGTCGCTGTGGCCGTTCTGGAGGCGTTCGTCGAAGGTGCGGCCGAGCGGTGTGGCGACGATCAGCACCCCGATCAGCCCGACCGCCAGGGCGAGCCCGCCGAGCACCACCATCCGGCCGCGCAGCGCGAGCCGCAGCGCGACGTACGCGGCGGCGATGCCGAGACCGATCCAGAGGCCCCGGTTCAGCGAGTAGACGATCGGGAAGATCGCCGCCAGGGCGATCGCCACGCCCGCGGTACGGCGCATCGGCTTGCCCAGCACGACCCAGCCGACGATCAGCCAGACCAGCAGGATGGCGGTGTTCTGGCCCCACGAGTTCGTGTAGGTGAACGGCGCGGACGGGCGGGGCGAGCTGGCCTCCCCCTCGATCACCTGCTGCACCTGGGCGAACTTGATCTCCATGAGCGAGGTGACGTACGGGTGACCGGCGATCGACTGGGGCAGGACGAATCGCAGCGGCGCGACGAACGTGAGGTTCGGGTACAGCGAGCCGATCCAGCCGCCGAGCACCACGACCACGCCCATGAACCCGAACAGGCGGACCATCCGGCGCTGGGACAGCTCCCGCTCCCGCAGGTTGTAGACGTAGAGCATGGTCACCGTCATGGCGACGTAGTTGGCGAGCCGGATGCCCCAGCCGATGTACTTGCCGCTGCCGCCGGGGGGCAGCGTGTTCGGCGCGGTGAGGTCGAGGGTGAGCACGGACAGGAACACCCAGAGCAGCAGGACCATCCAGATCCCGAAGCCGGGCGGCACCCGGATCGGGCCCCGCTTGCGCATCTGCACCACCATCGGCACCGCGAAGATGACGAAGACGAAGCTCGACACGCCGAGCACCCACCACAGCGGGTACAGCAGGAAGACCGAGATCAGCGGCCATGCCGTCGGCAGCCGCCACGACCAGCTCTCCGGCCGTACCGTCACCGTCCGCAGGCGGTTCCCGTCCGGAGGCGACACCGCCCCGACCGGAACCGTCCCGCGCGCGGTGCGGGGCGGGGTGGCGGTGCTCATTTCACGGTGACCTTGGCGGTGGTCGGCGCGTAGATCACCCACGCGTTGCCGGGCTGGGGGTGCAGGAGATCGCCGCCGGTGTCGGCGAACGTGCAGACCATGCCCAGGCCGGGCTTGCGCCACCGGCCCTTCGCGCTGTTCGGCCCGGACACCGCGACCACGGCACCCTCACCGAAGACGTTCGCCGACGGCAGCGAGCGGGCCGACGGCTTACGCACCTCCAGCGTGCGGTACTCCATCGTCAGCACGATGACGGAGGCGGCGGTCACGGTGACCTTGCCGACCTTGCCGGCCCACAGGGACTTCGCCTGGTCGTACCGCCAGACCATCGGCGGGCCGCCGGAGACGGTGACGGTGAGTTCGGTGGCCGGCGCGAGGTCGCGGACGGCGAGCGCGTCGCCCTCGCCGGCGTGGTCGATCGGCGGGGTGGGCGGCTGGCCGCCCTTCGGGGCGGCCTTGAGCAGCGCGGCGGTCGACGTGTAGTCGCCGGAGAAGACCTTGCTGTCGTCGTCGGGCGTCACGCCGTCGAGGTCGGAGTTCTCGAACTGGGTGAGGAAGCCGGTGGGGCCGCCGTCGTAGCCGACGAACGGGCGCAGCACGGCGAGCGACCGGATGTCGACCGGCCGGATCTCGGTGACCGGGCCGATCTTGGTGGCGTCCTTGGAGTGGAACACGGCGGTCAGGTGCAGCGTGTCGGACTCGGCGAACTCGGCGTAGACCAGGTCGGCGGCGTCCAGGCCGGCCGGGGTGGTCGCGGGGCTCACCCGCAGCGGCACGGCGACCGCCTGGCGGGTGGCAGCGGCCGGGGTGCTCACCGGCGCGCCGGTGAGCGGGCCGGTGGGCAGAGTCGGCGAGGCACTGGCCGATGACGGCGAGGCGGTGACGTCGCCCGGGTCCACCACCTGGACCTTGCCCGGCTTGGGCTCGGGCTCGCTGCACCCGGTACCGACGCCGAGGACGACGGCGGGGGCGATGGCGGCGCGGAGCATCTGCCGGCGGTTCACCCCAGATCCTCGCCGGAGTCGAGGGCGTAGCTGCGGCCGTCGCCGTCACCCCGGGAGCGGTACGTGCCGCCGGTGCCGTTGAGCGGCACCGGCTTGCCCGGCATGCCCTGGTTGCCCGGGTTCGGCGGCGGGGTGGCCTTGCCCGGTGCCGGCTTGGCCGGGGCGGGGCGGGACGACTGCATGCGCGGCAGCACCATCGTCGACTCGGCGGACGGGCCGGGGCTCGGCCGGGGCTTGGGCCGGTTGGCCGGTGCCACCGGGGCACTCGACGTGCTCGGCGTGCCCGAACCGCCCGAGGACGCCGGCCGGGCGGCGCCGGCCGCCGGGACGGGCAGGCGCGGGGCCAGCACGGCACCGATCACCGGCGCGTTCACCTGCTCGAACTGCTGCAGGGCGGCGGTGATCTCGCCGCTGCGGGTCTTGCCCGCCTCGGCCACCATGATCACGGCGTCGACGTACCGGCCCAGGGCCTGGGCCTCCACGGCGAACGTGGGCTGCGCGGTCTCGATGATCACGTGGTCGAAGCGCGCGGACAGCTCGTGCATGATCTCCAGCAGACCGGCGACCGGCAGCTCGACCTCCGCGTCCAGGTCGCCCGGCACCAGCACCCGGAGCTGGCCCAGCCCCGGGACCGGCGCGAGCGCCTTGAGCGGGGGTACGTCGCGGCGCAGCACGGACGCCAGGTTGTGCCGCCCCTCGGCCACGCCGGTGATGGCGCCCACCGTCGAGTCGGGCTTGGTGGTGATCAGCGCGACCTGCTGGCCGGTACGGGCGTACGCGGCGGCGAGGTTGGCGGCGACGAATCCGGCGGCGGTGCCGGCCGAGGCGTCGCAGATCAGCAACTGGCGACCGCGCCCGCCCTGCGCCGGTTCGGGCACGGCGGACAGCAGCACGTTACGCAGCCGGCCCAGCTCGCGGGAGACCCGGTGGGTGGCCGGCAGGACGGCCAGCGACGGCGCGCGCACCGGCAGTTCCAGCAGCAGCGGCAGGCCGACCCGGTCGGAGATGTCGCGACCGCGCCGGATCCGGGTGTCGAGCCGGTCCAGCACCAGCGCCAGCACGATGCCGAGCAGCAGGCCCGCGCCCATGCCGCTGGCGAGGTTGAGCGTGCGGTTCGGTGAGCTGGGCGAGTCGGGGAGACGGGCGTCGGAGATGATCTCGCCGGGGTCGGAGCCGGCCGAGACCAGCGGGCTGAGCCGGTTGTTCAGGCCGGTGATCTGGCTGGTGAGAAGGCTCCGTTCGGCCTCGGCCCGCTCTCGCTCGGGCGAGTTCGACGGCGACGCCGCAATCCGCCCGGCGACGGCACTGAGCTGCTTCTGCAGCTCGGCGATCTGCTGCTTGAGCGCGGTCGTCTCGTTCTCCAGCGCCTTCTGCGCGGTGGCCTTGCGCAGGTCCAGATACGCCTGGGCGAACGCGTGCGAGCCCGACTGGGCGCCCTCGGGGCTGTTCCCCTCGTACGCCACCTGGAGGATCTGGCTGTTCGGCGGCACCTTGACGGTCACCGACTTGACCAGCTGGTCGGCACCGGTGTCGACCTTCATCAGCGCCTTGGCCCGCTCGGCCACCACCAGCGAGCGGACCACCTGGGCCTCGGTGTCGAGGTTGACCTTGGCGTTGGGGTTGCTCTCCGCGCCCGAGCCGAGCGGGCGCACCAGCAGCGAGGTGGTCGAGGTGTAGCGCGCCTCCTGGATCTGGTTCAGCGCCAGCCCACCACCGAGACCGAGGGCCGCGGCGAGCAGCAGGATCCACCAGCGGCGGCGCAGCCAGCCCAGGTATGCCATCAGGGCAAGACCGTCGGCGTCGCTCTCGGCCAAATGGGGTGAGGGCATCAGAGTCTGTCGCTCCCTTTCGACCGAGCCGGGCAGTCCACGGCACAGCTGGACCTGACCGTGGCCTTGAGTGTCCCCGATCCGAACGACGAGGGAAAGTCTGCTCACGTTCCGGTAAGCCTGCCCGGGTGTGGGCAGCCCGCGTAGAAATGGCCGATCGGCGCTGACCATTCGGCGGGTTTCCCGGTGTCGGGCCCGACCTGTCCCCGGATAAGCCGGCGTCGCCGACGGCTCTCGTGCGGAGCGGTGACGGAATCCTGACACATCTCACTTTCTTCCGGTGGCCCGCCCCGGCCGCGCGGGGGGAACCGGGCTGACCTGGACGGTGGCCGGTGGGTGGGCATCCCAGTGACGGGAATCGAGAGGTGAGCCGACCGGCGCGTCAGGATCCGTCCAATGGCCCCTTCAGTTGCCCAGGGGCGCGCCAGTAGGTTGTCAGGACGCGTCCGAGGGGCTTTCACAAAAATCCGGACGCGTCATCCGCGTACGGGAGGAAGTCTGTGGTGAGCGGGTCAACCGAGGACTCGGGGCAGGTCCTGCTGGTGGGTTCCAGTGGCGGGCACCTGGCCCAGCTCCTGGCCCTGGAACCGTGGTACCGGGATCGGCGCCGCGCATGGGTAACGTTCGACACCCCCGACGCGCGCTCGCTGCTCGCCGGTGAGGACGTGGTCTGGGCGCACCACCCCACCACACGCAACGTCAAGAACCTGGTACGCAACGCGTTCCTCGCGCTGAAGGTGATCCGCCGGCGTCAGGTCGACGCCGTGGTCACCACCGGCGCCGGGGTCGCCCTGCCGTTCGTGGTGGCGGCCCGCATGCGCAAGATCCCGACGGTCTACATCGAGGTGTACGACCGGATCGACAGCGCGACGCTCACCGCCCGGCTCTGCCGGCCCTTCCTCTCCGCGATGCTCGTGCAGTGGGACGAGCAGCGCCGGATGTACCCGGAGGCGACCGTCGTGGGGAACCTCCTGTGATCCCCCGGCAGCGGGACCGGCGCTCCGCGGCGCCGTACGTGCTTGTCGTCGTCGGCACCGACGTGCACCGCTTCGACCGGCTGGTCGGCTGGCTGGAGCGCTGGCACGCGGCGCGGCCCGAGGTCCGGCTGGTCCTCCAGTACGGCCACAGCCGCACCCCGGCGTTGCCCGAGGCCACCCCGTTCCTCGGCCACGAGGAACTCCAGCGGGCGATGGCGGAGGCGACGCTCGTGGTCAGCCACGGCGGCCCGGCCACCATCACCGAGGCGCGGCGCAACGGCCACCTGCCGATCGTGGTGCCCCGCGACCCGTCGCACGACGAGCACGTCGACAACCACCAGCAGCTGTTCTCCCGTCGTCTCGGCGCGGCCGGCATGGTGCGGCTGTGCGAGTCCGAGGCCGAGCTGCTCGCCGCGCTGGACGAGGGCCTGACCGACCCGAACCGGTTCGTGCTGGCCGCCGACCCGAACCGCCCGGACCCGCGCGCCGAGGCGGTCGCCCGGGTCGGCGCGGTGATCGACGATCTGGTCGCCCGCCGGGTACGGCGACGAGCCGTCGGGCGTCGCGGATGAGCGCCCCGGATCCGGCGCCGCCGCGGGTCCTCTTCGTCGGCGGCCTCGGTCGCAGCGGTTCCACACTGCTGGAGCTGCTGCTGGCGCAGAGCGCCGACGTGTGCGCCGTCGGCGAGGTGGTGCACCTGTGGGAGCGGGCGCTCGGGGCCGACGAGCGGTGCGGCTGCGGTGAGCGGTTCACCGCCTGCCCGTTCTGGCGCCAGGTCGGTGACCAGGCGTTCGGCGGCTGGGCCGCTGTCGACCGGGACGACGTGCTGGCACTCAAGGACCGCGTCGACCGGACCCGGCACATCCCCCGGCTGGCGAAGGACGCGCTCCCGCCGGAGCAGCTGGCCGACGTGCGCCGCTACGCCGACCTGTACACCCGGATCTACCGGGCCGCGCTGTCGGCGACCGGCGCCCGGGTGGTGGTGGACTCCAGCAAGCACGCCTCGCTCGCCTTCGCGCTGCGCTGGGCCGAAGGGCTCGACCTGCGGGTGCTGCACCTGGTCCGGGACAGCCGGGCGGTGGCGTACTCGTGGGGCAAGCAGGTGCGCCGCCCCGAGGTGGTCGACGGCGAGGACTTCATGCCGACCTTCTCGCCGTTCGAGGTGAGCAAGCTGTGGACCGCGCAGAACGCCGCGTTCCACCTGCTCGCGTCCCGGGCGAAGGTGCTGCGGCTGCGCTACGAGGACTTCACCGCCGACCCGGCCGGCACCGTACGCCGGGTGCGGGACTTCGCCGGCCTGCCGGACGACCCGGCGGCGCTGCGCATCCTGTCCGGGGCCGGCGACACCGGCGCGGCGCCCGAGCCGGCCGCGCCGTTCCGGGCGCACAGCGTCGCCGGCAACCCGCTGCGGTTCAGCGGCGGGCCGTTGACGGTGCGCCGGGACGAGGCGTGGCGGGACCGCCTGCCGCGCCGCAGCCGTGCCGTGGTCAGCCTGGCCACGCTTCCCCTGCGGGTCCGCTACGGCTATCTGGGCCAGCGGGGATCCGACGAGTCCGTGGAGAGAGCATGAGTGGGCCGAGCATCTCGGTCGTCGTACCGACGCGGGACCGTCCGGAGCTGCTGCGTGCGGCGCTCGACGCGATCCTCAGCCAGGCGCACCCCGGCCTGATCGAGGCGATCGTCGTCTACGACCAGTCCGAGCCGGACCGGTCGCTGGAGACCGACCGGGGTGACCGGCGGATCCGGGTGATCACGAATACCCGTACCGCAGGGCTGGCCGGCGCGCGCAACACCGGCATCGAGGCGGCCACCGGCGACTGGGTGGCGTTCTGCGACGACGACGACGAGTGGCTGCCCGGCAAGCTGGCCGCCCAGTTCGGGGCGCTCGACGCGCACCCGGACGGCGCGCTGGTGAGCTGCGGCATCCGGGTCAGCTACGACGACCGTACGGTGGACCGTTCGCTGGACCGGGCCCGGATCTCGCTGGAGGCGCTGCTGCGCGACCGGCTCACCGAGCTGCACCCGTCCACGTTCCTGATCCGCCGCGCCGCGCTGCTCGACGCGATCGGCCTGGTGGACGAGCAGATCCCGGGCAGCTACGCGGAGGACTACGAGTTCCTGCTCCGCGCCGCCCGGTACGCCCCGCTGGTGAACGTGGAGAGCCCGTACGTGCTGGTCCGCTGGCACAAGCGGTCCTACTTCGCGCAGCGCTGGGAGACCATCTCGACCGCGTTGCAGTGGCTGCTGCGCCGCTACCCGGAGTTCGCCACCGTGCCGCACGGCGAGGCGCGGGTGGCCGGGCAGATCGCCTTCGCGCAGGCCGCGATGGGCAACCGGCGCGACGCGGTCCGCTGGGCCCGGCGCACGCTGGCCCGCAACCCGAAGGAGCCGCGCGCCTACCTGGCGCTGGCGGTGGCGAGCCGGGCCGTGCAGGCCGACCGGGTGCTGCGCACGCTGCACAAGCGCGGCCGGGGCATCTGAGCCGTACGCGAGACGGGCGGGCGACCTCGGTCGCCCGCCCGTTCTCGTTCCGCTGCGATCAGGCCGTGCAGAAGGACTTCCACGCCTGGACGCTCGGCTGGTCGAGCAGCCGGAAGTCGCCCTGGCTGACCGTCTGGTTGTAGTACGCCACGAACTCCGGCCGCTGGCCGTTGAGGAAGCTGGTCATCGACCGGATCCAGGCCGCCCGTCCGGTGCCCGCGTCACCGGGCACCAGGTCACTGCCGGTCTCGGCGACGCCCCACGGCTTACCGAGCGCCTTCGACTTGCTGATCATGGGGCCGTAGATCTCCTGCGGCGAGGCGTACCGCTTCCACTTCTTGCCCCAGTTGTAGCAGTCCCAGCCGAGCGCCTCGATCACGTCGCCGCCCGGGTAGAACGCGTCGAAGCTGCGCCCGGACTTCGGGTCGAGCGTCCAGCACATCAGGATCAGCGTGTTGATCAGCTTGGGGTTGCCGGTCCGGTCGGCCAGGCCGGCGATCCGCTTCCACGCCGTCCGGTACGCCGTCGTGCTGAACGCGCCGCGCTCGACGTCGTCCTCCGGCTCGTGGAAGTACGACCAGTAGACGTTGTGCTCGCGCGGGATCGAGGAGAACCAGGAGGTCAGGCGGGAGTCGAACTTGCCGGTGTTCACCTCCTGCGGCGACGCCTTGAACGACACCACGACGGTCCGGTCCACCACGTCGGCACGGCTGCCGGACCAGGCCGGCGGCAGGCCGGGGAAGAAGATCCGGGCCATCCGCAGCTTGCCGAAGGTCCGGTCGGACCGGGCCAGCGCCTGGCCGAACGTCTCCCCGCTCTGCACACCGATCGAGGCGCCGGGCAGCGTCAGTCGCGTACCGCTGAAGGCCGGCCCGGTGTCCGCGGAGGCCGACGGACGCGCCGAGGGCTTGCCGCCGAGACCCTGGTCGGCGGTCGGGGACGCGCCCGGGGTGGCGGGCGTGCCCGGGCCCATCGAGGTGGCCGGCCCGACCGAGCCGGGCGTCCCGCCGGCCTGCCGTTCCGCCGCGTCGGGTCGCAGCGTGGCCACCGCGACCCCGCTGCCGGCCACGGCCAGGACCAGTGCCGCCGCGAGGGCGACCCGCCAGCGACGACGGGAGCCTCCGGACGACGGCACGGGGGCCGGGGCGAGCGGCGGCGCCGGCGGCTGGCCCGGACCGCCGGTGGCCGGTCCGTGTGGAACGTCCACCGGGGGCGGTCCGCTCAGCGTGGCGGTCGCCGTGGTGCCCGCCCCCCAGCCCGCCTCACCCGCCGGACCGGCCTGAGTGGCCCAGGCGTCGTCGTGCGGCTCACCCGGGGGCCAGGCGTCACCGCCGTGGCCCGCCGGCCCGTGCTGCGGCGCCCAGCCGTTCGTCGTGCCGGCAGCGGCGTCCCAGCCGGCCGGGTCGTGCCCGGGCCCGTCGTGGTGACCGGCTTCGGGCCGGTCGCGCTCAGGCCAGGGCAGGTCACCGCCCGGCCGGGCCGGTGGTGGCGGCGGTGCGCTCTCGGCCTCCGGCCAGGGCAGCGACGGGCTGCCCACCTGGCGCGGAATGTCCTGACCCGGCCACAGGCCGGTCGGCTGCCCGAAGGCATTGTGCGGCTCTCGGTCGGCCGGCATGACCCTCCCTGGCTGTCGGCGGCCCGTGGTCGGGGCTCAGATCGCCACGCATACCTGCCCGACGATAACCCTCATCCACCTGGCCGTACGTACCGTGACACTCAGCCGAACGCCTCACCCTGGTCACCGGTGACGGTCGAAGCGGGCATCTCGACCCCGGTCCGGGCGATCGCGTCGAGCAGTTGGTCGGCCAGTTCGGGCCGGCAGACCAGCAGATCGGGCAGCCGCGGGTCGGCCCGGTTGTAGCGCAGCGGCGAACCGTCGATCCGGGACGCGTGCATGCCCGCACCCAGCGCCACGGCGACCGGGGCGGCACTGTCCCACTCGTACTGACCGCCCGCGTGGACGTACGCGTCGACCTCGCCGGTCACCACCGCGCAGACCTTCACACCGGCCGAGCCCATCGGCACGGCGGTGGCGCCGAGCATCTCGACCAGCTCGCCCACGAACGCCGGCGGGCGGCTGCGGCTCACCGCGATCCGGATCGGCCCGTCGGACGCCTTCGGCTGCGGGCAGGTGGTGCCGAGCACGAGCGGCGTACCGTCCACCGTGGTCCGGGCCGGCATGCCGACCGCGCCGGCGACCAGGGCGCCGTCCGGGGCGGCGGAGCGCTGCCAGAGCGCCACGTGCACCGCCCAGTCGTCCCGGCCCTCCTCGGAGAACTCGCGCGTGCCGTCCAGCGGGTCGATGATCCAGACCCGGTCCGCCTCGTGCCGGGGCGCGCGCTCGCCGTCCGCCCACGCGCGGCGCGAGTCGGCCTCCTCCTCGGAGAGCACCGCGTCGGCCGGCCGCAGCCGGGCCAGCGCCGCCGTCATCAGCTCGTGCGACGCGCGGTCGCCGGCGTCCTTGAGCGCCTTCGGGTCGGCGAAGCCCTGCCGGTCCCGCAGCGCGGTGAGCGCCTTGCCGGCCTCGGTCGCCAGCCACTGCGCGAACCTCTGGTCGTCGAGCCGTCCCGCCTCGTCCTCGGTCACGAGCCTCATCCCTTGTTCTCCCGGGTCTGCCGCGACCCGTCATCCTTCGGCGTCCGGTCGGACCGGCGCCAGCGTCCGTCGGATCGTAGACAGTCGCGAGGCGGTCTCGGATCCCCCGGACGCACCGGTGACCCGGCCGGCCGCCCGCATGTTGAACTTCGCGTGTATCGCGGTCGGACCCGCCGGGCCAGGCCCTAGGCTCTGCGCATGACCGCCGAGCAGCTGATCTCGTTCGCCCGTGGCGCGCCTTCGCTGGACATCGTCGATGTCGAAGGGCTCAAGGCCGCCGCCGTCCGCGCCTTCGACGCCGACCCCGCCGGGGTCACCGCGTACGGCACCTCCGTCGGCTACCCGCCCTTGCGGAAGTGGATCGCCGAGAAGCACGGTGTCGAGGCCGACCAGGTGCTGATCACCAACGGCTCGTTGCAGGCCGACGCGTTCCTCTTCGACCACCTGGTCCGCCGGGGCGACGCGGTGGTGGTCGAGCGCCCGACCTACGACCGCACGCTGCTCAACCTCAAGCAGATGGGCGGCGAGGTGCACGGCGTGACGATCCAGCCGGACGGCCTGGACACCGCCGAGCTGCGCAAGCTGCTGGAGTCCGGGGTGCGGCCGCGGCTGGCCCACGTGATCCCCAACTACCAGAACCCGGCGGGCGTGACGCTCTCCCTGGAGAAGCGCCGTGAGCTGCTGGACCTGGCCGCCGAGTACGAGTTCACGATCTTCGAGGACGACCCGTACGCGGACATCCGGTTCCGGGGCGAGCCGCTGCCCTCGATGCTGTCGATGGACAGCCGGGGCGTGGTGGTGCACGCCTCCAGCTTCACCAAGACGGTCTGCCCGGGCGTCCGGGTCGGCTACCTGGTCGGCCCGGCCGAGCTGATCGCGGCGATCGCCAAGCGGGCCACCAACCTCTACATCTCGCCCGGCATGGTGGCGCAGGCGATCGTGCACCAGTTCTGCGTCTCCGGCGCGATCGACGAGTCGATCCGGACGGTCCGTTCGGCGCTCGGCGAGCGGTCGGCGGTGCTGGCCGAGTCGCTGCGCCGGCACATCCCGGAGGCCCGGTTCGTGGAGCCGGACGGCGGCTACTTCCTCTGGGTGGAGCTGCCCGAGGACGTCGACGTCGATCGGCTCGCCCCGGCTGCCGCCGAGCGCGGCGTGGCGGTGGTGAAGGGCAGCGACTTCATGGTCGACGGCGGCCGGCACGCGCTGCGCCTGGCGTACTCGGCTGTCACCGCGGACCGGATCGACGAGGGTGTGCGGCGTCTCGCGGAGGCGATGGCCGCCGTACGCGGCTGATTTTCTGTCGGGTTTCTGACAAAAAGGCCCCGCTGGCCGGTTCGGCTCTCCCGCTGAACCGGCCGGCAGCCCCACAATGCTGCGAGTGCCGCTCACCTTTGGTAGGTGACCTGCCCGCACGCCGGACGACCGGCCGGGCCGGCGGCACGCCCAGCATCACTCCCGCCCCCAAGGGGTGCCGGGTGGGCCGTGTCGCCCCTCACCCCCCTGACGCGGCCCGGCCCGCCCGGCGCCGCCGCGTGACGCCCGTCGCAACCGCCCGTCCCCCGCACCCGCGCCCGCGCTGCGGTTCCCGCCGGTCGGCGTAACCTGCAAGCCGCAGCTTCAGGGGAAGGGGGGCGAGAGATGACGGACCGGGTGGCACGCGACCGAACCGCCGGCACCGACGGCAGCCGGGCCCTGCGCCCCCGCGCCTGGTCGGCCCCGGTACGCGCGATGTCCCGCATCCTCAACGCGGACGGCTCCCCGCGTACGCCCCAGCCGGCCGGCCCGGAACGCAGCGGCATCGTCGACTGCGGGCTGTACGTCGACGGCGAGCGCCGCCCCGGCCGACCCGGGTACGCCGAGGCCCTGGCCTCCGCCCGGCAGGAGCGGGACGGCTTCGTCTGGCTCGGCCTGCACGAGCCGGACCTGACCGAGATGACCGAGATCGCCGCCACCTTCGGACTGCACGAGCTGGCCGTGGAGGACGCGGTCAAGGCCCAGCAGCGCCCGAAGCTGGAACACTTCGGCGAGATCGTCTTCCTGGTGCTGCGTACCGCCCGCTACTGCGAGCACGCCGAGCTGACCGAGAACTCCGAGGTGGTGGAGACCGGCCAGGTGATGCTCTTCATCGGGCCGCACTTCGTGATCAGCGTGCGGCACGGCGACGCCTGCCGGCTGGCGCCGGTGCGCGCCGACCTGGAGGCGAAGCGGGACCTGCTGCGGCACGGCCCGTGGGCGGTCGCGTACGCGATCACCGACCGGGTGGTGGACCTCTACCTGGAGGTGGCCGACCGGCTGGAGGACGACCTCGACGTGCTGGAGGCGGACGTCTTCGACAGGCAGAGCAGCGGCCGGGTCCAGCGGATCTACCAGATGAAGCGGGAGCTGGTCGAGTTCAAGCGGGCGGTGGTGCCGTTGCAGCGCCCGCTGATCACGCTCACCTCGCAGGTCAACCGCGCGGTGCCGCAGGAGGTACGGCGCTACTTCCGCGACGTGCAGGACCACCTCAGCCGCACGGTCGAGCAGGTGAACTCCTACGACGACCTGCTCAACTCGATCCTCCAGGCCCGGCTGGCCCAGGTCACCGTCGACCAGAACAACGACATGCGCAAGATCGCCGCGTGGGCCGCGATCGGTGCGGTGTGGACGGCGATCGCCGGCATCTACGGCATGAACTTCGACAACATGCCCGAGCTGAAATGGACGTACGGCTATCCGGGCGTCTGGGCGCTGATGCTCGTGGCGTCCTTCACGCTCTACCGTCTGTTCCGCCGCAACGGCTGGCTGTAACCGCCGTGCCACGGCGGGCCGCCGCAGGCCGCGCCCCCCGGACACGCGGAAGCGCCGGCCACGCGGGGTCTCCCGCGGGCCGGCGCTGATCCGACGGTAGGAGGTCAGCGGCGACCGGCGGCCTTCGCGGCGTTCTTGCCGGCCTGGACGGCCTTGGAGATGTCGTCGGCCGGGCGGCCGGAGACGTCCCGGGCGCCCTCGGCGACGGAGGGGACCTGGTCGGTCGGGTGGATCACCGGCTGGCTGCCGGAGGTGGCGGTCGACGCGCTGCTGCCCTTGGCCACCGCCGAGGAGCCGGCGCCGGTCGGGCCGGCCTGCGTCACCTTCGCGCTCGCGTCCGGGGTCTCCACCACGATCGTGTCCACGTCCTCCCGCATCGGCTCCAGCTTGTCGCGACCGGTCGCGCCGAGCGTGCCCGTCGCGCCGAGCGTGCCGGTCGGGTCGTACTCGGCCCACTCCTGCTGCTCGCGGCGGCGGCGCATGGCCATCGCACCGGCCAGGCCGGCGACGGTGCCGGCCACCAGCAGGCCCGCGGTCATGCCCCGCGACCTGCGCTGCTTCTTCTTTCCGGCCTTCATGTTCTTCGCCTTCTTGGTCATCGCGGCCTGCTTCTTGGCCATCACCTTGCGGCCGTCCGACGCCTTGCCGGCGGCCTCGACCCGGGCGTTGCGCACGGCCAGCAGCACCGGCGCGAGCGCCGCGGCGGTCGACGCGAACCCGCTGGAGGCGCGGTCCCGGACCAGGACCGCGGTCGGCGCGACGGCGACCCGGGCTGCCTGGACCCGCGGGCCGACGGTGGCGCCGGCACCCTTCGCCGCGTGCGTGGCGGCCTGCCTCAGGTGACCGATGCCCTGGTTCAGCTCGACCTTGGCGAGCTGGCCCTGGGTCTTTCGCCGCCCGATTCCAAACACGGTCCCACCTCCTGGGAGTTGTTCCTTCGTCATCCTCCACCTTCGAATGCCTCCGCATGGCCAGATCGGGCACATGGGAGGATCCGCAAGGAACTGAACTACGAGTGAGGAGTACCCGTGGCCGAGGCTGTCTACGCCACCTTGCACACCAACGCCGGCCCGATCCGGCTGGAGCTCTTCCCGAACCACGCGCCGAAGACCGTCCGCAACTTCGTGGAGCTGGCCGAGGGCACCCGGGAGTACATCGACCCGCGTACCGGTCAGCCGGGCAGCGGGCCGTACTACGACGGCACCGTCTCGCACCGCGTGATCAGCGGTTTCATGATTCAGATGGGCGACCCGACCGGCACCGGCCGCGGTGGTCCGGGCTACAAGTTCGCCGACGAGTTCCACCCCGAGCTGCGCTTCGACCGGCCGTACCTGCTGGCGATGGCGAACGCCGGGCCGGGCACCAACGGCTCGCAGTTCTTCATCACGGTGTCGCCCACGCCACACCTGAACAACCGGCACACCATCTTCGGGCAGGTGGCCGACGAGCAGTCCGCGAAGGTGGTCGACTCGATCGCCAACACCCCGACCGGCCCGAGCGACCGGCCGCTGCAGGACGTGGTGATCGAGCGGGTCGAGATCGAGCACAAGCAGTCCTGACCGGCACGCGGGTACCTTTGCTCGCATGACTGAGCGCTCCGGCCAGCCAGGCGACGCCACCGGGGGTCCGGTGCCGACCACTCCGGTCTGCTACCGGCACCCCGGTCGGGAGACGTACATCCGGTGCAGTCGGTGCGACCGGCCGATCTGCACCGAGTGCATGCGGGACGCCTCCGTCGGCCACCAGTGCCCGGAGTGCGTCGCCGAGGGCCGCCGCAGCGTGCGGCCGGCGCGTACCGCCTTCGGTGGCGGTGCCGCCGGCCGCCAGGGCAACGTCACGAAGGCGCTGATCGCGCTGAACGTGGCGATGATGCTGCTGTCCATCCTCTCGGCCCGCAGCGGGACCGCGGTGGCCGGCGGTGGCCTGGGCGGCCTGATGGGCAACGGGACCCCGCTCACCGAGTGGGGGGCGGTGCTGGGCCTGGCGCGCTTCCCCGACGGGCACGTCGGCGGGGTGGCCGACGGCGAGTGGTACCGGCTGGTCACCGCCATGTTCCTGCACTACGGCGTGCTGCACCTGCTGCTGAACATGTGGGCGCTCTGGGTGCTCGGCCGGACGTTGGAGGCGGTGCTCGGGCCGCTGCGCTTCCTGGCGCTCTACCTGCTCGCCGGGCTCGGCGGCAACGTCGCCGCGTACGTCTTCACCGAGCCGAACCGGTTCACGGCCGGCGCCTCGACCGCCGTGTTCGGCCTGTTCGCCGCCGTCTTCGTGATCATGCGGCGGCTCGGCCGGGACACCTCGGCGATCGTGCCGATCCTGGTGATCAACCTGATCTTCACGTTCACCGTGCCGAGCATCTCGGTGGCCGGGCACCTCGGCGGTCTGGTGGCCGGCGCGCTGGTGGCGCTGGTCCTGGCGTACGCGCCCCGGTCGCGGCGCACCGTCTTCCAGGTGGCGGGCTGCGCGATCGTGCTGGTCGCACTGATCGGCCTGACGCTGGTCCGCACCGCCGCCCTGCTCGGCTGAGCCTCAGCGCGCGGGGCGGGCCTCGTCCAGCGCCGCGGCCACCTCGTCCAGCGGGGCGTCCAGGTCGCGGCGGCCGAACAGGTGCAGCGACTCCCCTGCGTCGATCTCCAGCGTCTCGGCGGTGATCCCGCGCCGGCTGCGCCGGTCCAGGCGGATCGCCTCCACCGCGTCCCACGGCAACCGGCGCCGCCCGGCGAACCCCCGCAGCACGGTGAGCCCGTCCGGGTCGACGGCGAGGCGGACCGGCGCGACCACGTCGCGCAGCGCCCAGGCGAGCAGACCGGCGGCGGCCAGCCCGGCGAGCGCCGGCCGGACCGGGTCACCGCCGGCGAACACCAGCCCCAGGGCGACGAGCGCGAGCGCGCCCACCGCCTTGAGTACCGGCACCTCGCGCGGCACCCGCCACTGCCTGATCGGCGGCGACTGTGGATCCATCCGCCCAGCATGCCAGCCGCACCTGCCGGACGCCGGGGGAGGACGACCGGTCGGATCAGCACGTAGGATCGGGGCAAGCGAGGTTACCGGGGAGTAGACATGAGTGACGCGGTCATCGTCGGCGCGGTACGGACCCCGGTCGGGCGGCGCAAGGGCAGCCTCGCCGGAGTGCACCCGGTCGACCTCTCGGCGCACGTGCTGCGCGCGCTCGCCGAGCGCACCGGCATCGACCCGGGCCAGGTCGACGACGTCGTGTGGGGCTGTGTGTCGCAGGTCGGCGAGCAGTCCTGGAACGTGGCCCGCAACGCGGTGCTCGCCGCCGGCTGGCCGGAGTCGGTCCCCGGCACCACGCTCGACCGTCAGTGCGGGTCCAGCCAGCAGGCGCTGCACTTCGCCGCCGCGACGGTCCTCTCCGGCCAGGCCGACCTGGTCGTGGCTGGTGGCGTCGAGTCGATGACCCGGGTGCCGATGGGTTCCAGCGTCGCCGGCGGCATGCCGTTCAGCGCGGCGATCCTGGAGCGCTACCGCGGCGTCGAGGGCGTCGCGGAGGACTCCCCGTTGCCGTTCAACCAGGGCGTCGGGGCCGAGCTGATCGCGCAGCGGTGGCGCTTCTCGCGTACCCAGCTCGACGAGTTCGCGCTCGCCAGCCACGAGAAGGCCGCCGCCGCGCAGGACGCGGGCGCGTTCGAGGCCGAACTCGCCCCGGTGGCGCTCGCCGACGGCGGCAAGTTCTCCGCCGACGAGGGCATCCGCCGCGACACCTCGCTGGCCAAGCTGGGCGAGCTGCCCACCCCGTTCCGCGCCGACGGCGTGGTCACCGCCGGGTCCGCGTCGCAGATCTCCGACGGCGCCGCCGCGCTCGCGGTCACCACCGCCGAGTGGGCCAGCCGGCACGGCCTGCGCCCGCTGGCCCGGGTGCACACCGCAGTGGTCGCCGCCGACGACCCGGTCACCATGCTCACCGCCCCGATCCCGGCCACCGCGAAGGCGCTGCGCCGCGCGGGGCTGGGCATCGAGGAGATCGGGGTGTACGAGGTGAACGAGGCGTTCGCCCCGGTGCCGCTGGCCTGGCTGGCCGAGACCGAGGCGGACCCGGAGCGGCTCAACCCGCGGGGCGGGGCGATCGCGCTCGGCCACCCGCTCGGCGGGTCCGGCGCGCGGATCATGACCACGATGCTCCAGCACATGCGGGACAACGGCATCCGCTACGGCCTGCAGACCATGTGCGAGGGCGGCGGCATGGCCAACGCCACGATCGTCGAACTGCTCTGATCCGAACGGCCGCCGGTGTCGCACCGCGGGTGCGACTTGCACGTGTGGAAGTTCCAGAAATCGGGCGTGACCCATATCACCCCTGGTCATCGGCTCGTTGGACCGGGCATGGACGTGTTCTCGCGAACGTTCCTTCCGGCCGCCGCCGAGACCGGCCTGGCGACCCAGACCGTCACCCGGCACATGCCGGTGTTCCGCCGGTGCGTCGGCTCCGGCGACGCGACCATCCTGGTCACCCGGTGCAGCCGCCCGGACGACCCGGTGGGCGGCGACTACCTGATGCTCCTCACCCACCGACGGCTGGTGGTCACCCGGCAGACCCGGGTGCTGCACCGGCTGCGCCTGCACCTCAACACCGAACTGCGCGAGCTGAGCAACGTGACGTGGAGCCCCGACGCCCGCGCGCACAGCGTGGAGCTGGCGGCCACCGCGATCGACGGGGTGCGCGAGCGCTTCGTCCTGCGTACCCACCACCCGAAGCAGGTGTGGCAGCTCGACGCCCTGCTCGACCACGCCTTCCGCACCCGCCTGCGTACGCCGGCCGAGCGGGTGGTGGCGACCATCGGTGAGTCGCCGGCGGGCGCCCGCCCGACGGTGCTGCGGCCCGCCCGGCCCGCTGACGTCCCCCTTACCTGATCCGAACATTCCCTGACCGGCCGGGTGGTCGCCGGTCGGTCATCATGAGCCGGTGACCACCGCCGCCCCGCCCGGGCTCGTCCTCGTGGTGGAGGACGAGCCGGCCATCGCCGACCTGGTCCGGCTCTACCTGACCCGGGACGGGTTCGGCGTACACCTGGAACGTGACGGCGAGGCCGGGCTCGCCGCCGCACGACGCCTGCGCCCGGTGGCCTGCGTGCTCGACATCGCGTTGCCCGGCCTGGCCGGCACCGAGATCTGCCGTCGGCTGCGCGCGGCCGGCGACTGGACGCCGGTCATCTTCCTCACCGCCCGTGACGACGAGGTGGACCGCGTCGTCGGCCTGGAACTGGGCGCCGACGACTACGTCACCAAGCCGTTCAGTCCGCGCGAACTGCTCGCCCGGCTGCGGGCGGTGCTGCGCCGCACCGCGGGCGTGCCCGCCGAGCAGCCCCGCACGCTCGGCGCCGTCACACTCGACCCGGCCCGCCGCACGGTGACCGCCGCCGGTACGCCGGTGCAGCTCACCTCCACCGAGTTCGACCTGCTGGCTCACCTGATGGCACGGCCCGGCCGGGTGTTCACCAGGGAGGAACTGCTGGCGGGCGTGTGGGGGTACGCGGCGCACGCCGGCACCCGGACCGTCGACGTGCACGTGGCGCAGGTGCGGGCCAAGCTCGGCCCGGACAGCGTGATCCGCACGCATCGGGGCGTCGGGTACGCCGCCGATGCCTGAGCCGCCCACAGTGCCGATGCCGCTCACAGTGCCGATGCCGCCCACCGTGCCGATGCCGTCCACAGTGCCGATGCCGCCCACCGTGCCGATGCCGTCCACAGTGCCGACGCCGCCCACCGGGCCGGTCCGGCCCGGCCGGCGCCCCGGGCGGACGCTCACCGCCCGCGCCGTGCTCGCCACCTGCGCGGTGGCGCTGGTGTCGGTGCTCGTCACCGCGCTCGTCGCGGTGCCCCTGGCGGTACGCGGCGCGGAACGCCGGGACCAGGAGGCGCTCGCCGCCCAGGCCCGGCTCGCCGCCGACGTGCTCCGGGTACGGCCGGCACGCCAGCGCGACGGCGCCGGGGACCGGCTCATCCGGCAACTGCGCCAGCAGCAGATCGACGTGTACGTGATCCGGGACGGCCGGGCCGACCGGCCGGGCCTGCCCCGGCCGCTCGTGACGCGGGTCGCCGGCGGCGAGAACGTCTCCGGCCGGCGGCTTGTCGACGGGGAACGCCGGCTGGTCGAGGCGCGGGCGCTGCCCGGCGGGGACGGTGTGGTGCTGACCCGGGCCCGCAACGCCGCGCCCTGGCGGCAGGTGCTTCGCGGACTCTGGCTGCCGCTGCTCGCCGGGCTCGCCGCCGGGGCGGCCGCCGGACTGCTGCTCGCCCGCCGGCTGGCCCGGCCGATCCGTACCGCAGCCACCGCCGCCGCGCGGCTGCGTGCCGGGGACCGGGCGGTCCGCGTACCGGTCGAGCCGCCCGACGAGGTGGCCGACCTGGCGTACGCGCTGAACGGCCTGGCCGCCGCGCTCGCCACGAGCGAGGGGCGGCAGCGCGAGTTCCTGCTCTCCGTCTCGCACGAGTTGCGGACCCCGCTCACCGCCATCCGCGGCTACGCCGAGGCGCTGGCCGACGGGGTGATCGAGGCCGACGCGGTGCCGGCGACCGGCCGGACCGTGCTGGCCGAGGCCGAACACCTGGACCGGCTGGTCCGCGACCTGCTGGCGCTGGCCCGGCTGGAGGCGGTCGATTTCCCCCTGGAACCGGTGCCGGTCGACCTGGCCGGGCTCGCCGCCGACGCGGAGCGCGCCTGGTCCGGCCGGTACGCGGCGCTCGGGGTGCCGTTCCGGCTGGAGACGCCGGGGGTTCCGGTGCCGGCGTACACCGATCCGGGCCGGATCCGGCAGGTGGTGGACGGGCTGCTGGAGAACGCGTTGCGGGTCGTACCGCCGGGGGCGCCGGTGGTGCTCGCGGTCCGCGCCGACGTTCCGGCGGGCGGCGGGGTGCTGGAGGTCCGCGACGGCGGGCCCGGCTTCACCGACGACGACCTGCGGGTGGCGTTCGAGCGCGGCGCGCTGCACGAGCGGTACCGCGGGGTGCGCAAGGTGGGCAGCGGGCTCGGCCTGGCGCTCGCCGCCGGGCTGGTCCGCCGGCTCGGCGGGGACATCGCCGCCGGGCACGCCCCGGAGGGCGGGGCCGCGTTCACCGTCCGGGTGCCGCCGGATCCTTACGCGGCTCGAACATCGGCTTGACCGTCTCCTCGCATCGGTGCGGAACGCTCGGGTCGTCACCGCGAGAGAGGACCACTGATGGCACGTCAGCGAATCGTCACCGGCGCCACCGCACTGCTCGCCGCGGCCGCGCTCGGGCTCGCCGGGTGCGGCGCGGCCCGGCCCGGCCCGGCACCGGACGACGCGGTCGAGGTGAGCGCGGCCCTGGGTACGGAGGGTCAGGCGCTCGCCGCGCTCGGCGTCGACGCCGGGGAACTGGACGTGGATCCGCTGGCCGCGCCGGCGCCCTCCGGCAGCCCGAAGGCCGGGCCGGGCGGCGAGGGCGAGCGGGCGAAGCAGGGACACCAGCGGCACCGGGCCCGGGTGCTGCTGCGGCGCAACACGCTGCACGGCGAGGCGGTGGTGCGGACCAGGGACGGAGGCACGAAGACCGTCACGGTCCAGCGCGGCGAGGTGACGGCGATCGACGACAGGTCGATGACTGTCAAGTCCACCGACGGCTTCACGGTGACGTGGACGTTCGGCGAGAAGCTGCGGGTGGTCGAGCGCCGGACCACGATCCGATCGAGCGACATCAAGATCGGTACGACGGTCGGGGTGGCCGGTGCCAAGGAGGGCGACCGGAGCGTGGCCCGGCTCGTGGTCGTACCACTTCGCCAGGAATAGGGTGCCCGGGCTGTCGTGACCTGAGCAATGTGCCAGGCTACGCTATGCCCCGACCTGCCATCGCCTCCGTGGAGATTCCGTGAAGCTCTCGATCCTCATGCCGGTCTACAACGAGGAAGAACGTATCGCGGATGCCCTCAAGCAGGCATTGGCGGTCGACTACCCCTGCGAGATCGAGCTCGTCGTCGTGGACGACGGCAGCCGGGACGGCACCGGCGAGGTCCTCGGCCGCGTGGACGACGCCCGCCTGCGGGTGATCACCCACCAGCGCAACGCCGGCAAGGGCGCGGCCATCAAGACCGCCGTCGACAGCGCCGAGGGTGAGTACATGGTCATCCTCGACGCCGACCTGGAGTACGACCCGCAGGACATTCCGCGCCTGCTGGAGCCGGTGCTCGACGGCCGGGCCACAGTCGTCTACGGCAATCGGACCTTCGGCAGCCACAGCTCGTACAGCTTCTGGTACGTGATGGGCAACAAGGGCGTCACGCTCGCCGCGAACGTGCTCTACAACTCCTACATCGGCGACCTGGAGACCTGCTTCAAGCTGATGCCGCTGGAGCTGTACCGCTCGCTGCAGGTCCGCTCCCGCGGCTTCGGCATGGAGGCGGAGGTCACCGGCAAGCTGCTGCGCCGCCGCATCCGCCCGTACGAGGTGCCGATCAGCTACCGCGCCCGGGGCCGCGAGGAGGGCAAGAAGATCACCTGGAAGGACGGCGTCGAGGCGATCTGGATCCTGGCCCGCGAGCGCGCCCGCCGCCGCCCGGCCGGTCCCGCCGCCGCGCACTGAGCCCGCACCGGCGGAACCCCGCGAGCCCGGCACGAGCCGAGGTCGCGGGGTTCCGCCGTGTCCGGGCCGCTCAGGTGAGGAACGCGTCGACCGAGCGGCGCAGCCCGGCCGCGTCCAGGCCGTGCCAGCGTTCGTGGTCCTCGGCGCTGCCGTAGCGGCGCAGATCCTTACGGCCCACCCCGAGCGCGAGCAGCCGGTGCGGCCGGTCGGCGAGCGCCTCCGACACCACCCGCGTCGAGGTGCCCGCCAGGTACGGCTCGACCAGGATCACCTCGGTCCCGGCGAGCGCCCGCAGCCCGGCCGTGTCGAACGGTCGCGGCCGGTGGGTGTACGCCACCGTGACCGGCCGGTCGGCCGTTGCCTCGACCGCCGCGTCGAGCACCGGACCGACGGCCACCAGCAGGGGCGCGCCCGGCCCGGCGTCCCGGACCACGTGCAGGTCACCCGCCTGCGGGTACGCCTGCGCGTTGGCCTGGACGGACAGCCGCAGGTACGCCGAGTCCTGCCCGCACACCACGTCGCGCAGCAGCGGCCGGACCTCGTCCGGGTGCCCCGGCACGTGCACGGTCCAGCCGTCGAGCGTGTCCAGCAACGCCACGTCCGCCGGCCCGAGGTGGGTGCGTCCCGCCGCCGCCCGGTCGTACGAGCCGCCGATGCCGACGAGCACCGCGCCGACGTCCTGGTGGTCGAGGTCCAGCTTGATCTGCTCGTACGCCCGCTCGACCAGGAACGGGGCGTAGCTGTGCACGATCGGCCGCTGCCCGGTCAGCGCCAGCCCACCCGCGACCCCGATCATCAGCTGCTCGCGGATGCCGACGTTCACGACCCGGTCCGGGTAGCGGGCGGCGGCCGGCTCGAACGCGGCGGCGGAGATGTCGGCGAGCACTACTGTCGTCCGCGGATCGGCGAGCACCTCCTCGGTGCTGGTGACGAACGCGTCCCGCATGGTGCTGCTCATTGTCACTCCCCGTCCGTGACGACCGCGACGACGACGTGCGGCCGGTGATCGTCGTGCCCGGTGAGGGCGGTGTGCAGGGCGTCGTGGTCGCGCCCGTCCACTGTTGCGGCGCTCCACCCGTTCACCGTGAACCGGCTCGCCGCGCCGCCCGGCCAGCCGTACGTGGCCGAGCGGTTGTCCAGCACGATCGCGGTGAGGTTGCCCAGTCCGGTCGCGCCCGCGTACGCGATCGCCTCGTGGTTGGAGCCCTCGTCCAGTTCGGCGTCGCCGAGCAGCACGTACACCCGGGGTCCGGTGCGGCCCTGGGCCCGCAGCCCGAGCGCGGTGCCCACGCCCAGCCCGAGCCCGTGGCCGAGCGAACCGGAACCGATCTCGACGCCCGGCACAAGCGTGCGGTCCGGGTGGTCGCCGAGCCGGCTCGCCGGGCCACCCTGGTCGTCCAGCCACTCGGCCGGCAGGAAGCCGCGTGCGGCGAGCAGCGCGTAGTACCCGGCGACCGCGTGGCCCTTGGAGAGCAGGAAGCGGTCCCGGTCCGGGTCGTCCAGGGTGGCCGGGGTGATCCGGAGCACCCGGTCGTAGAGCACCTGGAGCACGTCGAGCGTCGAGTACACGTTGGCGCCGAACTCGCGGCCGGCGCGCACCCGGTCCAGGAGCGCGCCCAGGTCGGTGGCGGTGGTCGTCGTCATACCGATAGCCTCGGACTTGAAGCGAACTTCAACTCAAGGCCGTGTGATGCACGAAGCAACACTGACCATCGGGCAGCTCGCCGACCGCAGTGGCGTCGCGCCCTCGGCACTGCGCTACTACGAGCGGCTCGGCCTGATCCACGCCGCCCGCACCGGCGGGAACCAGCGCCGCTACGCCCGCACCGAGCTGCGCCGGGTCGCGTTCATCCGGATCTCCCAGCAGGTCGGCGTCTCGCTGGAGGAGATCCGGGCGGCGCTCGACTCGCTGCCGTCGGGGCGTACCCCCACGCCCGACGACTGGGCCGCGCTGTCCCGCGCCTGGCGGGACCGCCTGGACGAGCGGATCCGGCTGCTCGGCAAGCTCCGCGACGACCTGGACGGCTGCATCGGCTGCGGCTGCCTGTCGCTGCAGCGCTGCACGCTCTACAACCCCGGCGACTCGCTCGCCGCCGAGGGCCCCGGCCCGCGCCTCATGCTGCCGCGCCCCGGCCAGGGCTGACCCTCACCGGACCAGCAGCACCTTGCCCAGGTGGTCGTTCGTCTCCACCAGGCGGTGCGCGGCGGCGGCGTCGGCCATGTCCACCCGGGCGTGCACCACCGGCCGGATCCGGCCCGCCTCCACCAGGGGCCACACCTGCTCGCGTACGCCCCGGACGATCGCCGCCTTGTCGTCCACCGGGCGGGACCGCAGCGCCGTCGCGTGTACCGCGGCCCGCTTCGCCAGCAGCATCCCCAGGTCGAGCTCGCCCTTGCGGCCGCCCTGCATGCCGATCACCACGAGCCGCCCGCCGGTAGCCAGCGCCGCCACGTTCCGGGGCAGGTAGGACGCGCCCATGATGTCCAGGATCACGTCCGCGCCCCGGCCGTCGGTGACCCGGCGTACCTCGTCGACGAAGTCCTGCTCGCGGTAGTCGATCGTGTGCGCGGCGCCCAGCTCACGCAGCCGGTCGTGCTTCGCCAAGCGGGCGGTCACCACCACTGTCGCGCCGAGCGCCACGCCGAGCTGGATCGCGAACGTGCCGATCCCGCTGCCGCCGCCGTGCACCAGCAGCGTCTCCCCCTCGGCCAGCCGGGCCAGGTCCACGACGTTCGACCAGACCGTGCAGGCCACCTCCGGCAGCGCCGCCGCGTCGACCAGGTCCACCCCGGCCGGCACCGGCAGCAACTGCCCGGCCGGCACTGCGACCTGCTCGGCGTAGCCGCCGCCGGCGAGCAGCGCGCAGACCTCCTGGCCCACCGACCAGCCGGTCACGCCGGGACCGAGCGCCCGCACCGTCCCCGAACACTCCAGACCGGGGTACGCGGACGCGCCCGGCGGTGGCGGATAGTGCCCCTGCCGCTGCAACAGGTCGGCCCGGTTAACCGCGCTCGCCCGCACCTCCACGATCACCTCGCCGGGACCGGGCTCCGGGTCCGGCACGTGAGTCCAGACGAGCGCCTCGGGTCCGCCGGGTTCCGTGATCGTGATCGCGCGCATGACTCAGTCTTACCCGATCCGCCCGTCGCCGCGCAGGTGCACCGCCCGGGACGGCTGCCGCGCCGGCCCTACGGCCACTGTGGACCTGCCGGCGGCCATGATTCCGCTGATCAGCGCCACCGCTGGGCTCTCCTACGCGCACGCATTCTCGCAGCGAGGGTGGGACGGCGGCTTGCCCGGTACGGCGTTCGTGGCAGACTGGTCCCCGGTCGCGCACCCCTTGGGGGCGTGCCGGGAGGGTTCGCCTAGTGGCCGATGGCGCTGGTCTTGAAAACCGGTAAGGCAGCGATGTCTTCGTGGGTTCGAATCCCACACCCTCCGCCCACTCCCACCTCGCCGTCGGTCGGCCGCGCGTGCGGACGCATCGGCGTGTCGCCCCGGAAGTAACCATCGCCTCTGCGGCTTATGCCTCTGGGTCATGAATATGACCGAGAGGCATAAGCGTCTCGGGTGCATTCTTCTCCGGCGACCGGCGACCGGCGACCGGCGACCGGCGACCGGCGACCGGCGACCGGCGACCGGCGACCGGCGACCGGCGGCCCGGGCGGTCGTAGGCTGCGGGGTGCGGCGACGGCGGGAGGGCCTGGTGGCGGAGACGACGACGGTGGCCGGGGTGACGGCCGAGCTGGCCGCGCTCGACGACCCGAAGATCCGTGCGGTGAACGAGCGCCACGGTGACGACCACGGGGTCAACCTGGGCAAGCTGCGGGCGATCGCGAAGCGGCTGAAGACGCAGCAGGAGCTGGCCCGTGAGCTGTGGGCGACCGGTGACAGCGCGGCCCGGCTGCTGGCGCTGCTGATCTGCCGGCCGAAGGCGTACGGGCGGGACGAGCTGGACGCCATGCTGCGCGAGGCGCGGACGCCGAAGGTGCACGACTGGCTCGTGAACTACGTGGTGAAGAAGAGTCCGCACGCCGAGCCGCTGCGCCTGGCCTGGTCGGCCGATCCCGATCCGGTGGTCGCGAGCGCCGGCTGGGCGCTGACCGTCGAGCGGGTGGCGCGGAACCCGGACGGGCTGGACCTGGCCGGCCTGCTCGACGTGATCGAGGCGGAGATGGCGGGCGCGCCGGAGCGCCTCCAGTGGGCGATGAACCACTGCCTGGCGCAGATCGGGATCGAGCACGCCGCGTACCGGGAGCGCGCGATCGAGATCGGCGAGCGGCTCGGGGTCCTCAAGGACTATCCGACGCCGCCCGGGTGCACGTCGCCTTACGCGCCGGTCTGGATCAACGAGATGGTGCGCCGACAGCACGGTGGCGCGGACAACGGGGTATGAAGGGGCGCAGGACATTCGCGTACCCGGAAGGACCGTTTCGATGACCCTGGAACGACCGATCGCCCCGGACCCGTACGAGCTGCTGCCGACGGTGCCGTCGTTCGACCTCACCAGCGACGACGTGCACAACGGCGAGCCGATGGACGCGCGGTACGCGCACGGCAGCACCGGCGGCGAGAACGTCTCACCGCAGCTGTCCTGGTCGGGCTTCCCGGCCGAGACCAAGAGCTTCGTGGTCACCTGCTTCGACCCGGACGCCCCGACCGGCAGCGGCTTCTGGCACTGGGTGCTGGTTAATCTGCCCGCGTCCGTCACCGAGCTGCCCACCGGCGTGCGTGAGGCCGACCTCGGCGGCGCGTTCAGCGTCCGCAACGACTACGGCGACACCGGTTACGGCGGCGCCGCGCCGCCCGCCGGGGACCGTCCGCACCGGTACGTGTTCGCGGTGCACGCGGTGGACGTGGACCGCCTCGACATCCCGGCTGGGGCCAGCCCGGCCTTCGTCGGCTTCAACCTGGCGTTCCACACCCTGGCCCGGGCGGTCATCCGCCCCACGTACCAGATCAAGGAGTGACCGGCGGCCGGGGGCCGTCGCGGCCCCCGGCCTCAGGCCGGTACGCGGGCGACGGCGAAGACGGACTGGCCGAACGGCGGCCGGACGCGCTGCTCGGCGGCCTTGGTGACCGGTAGGACGAGCGTGTCGTACACCTTGACCATCGGGCCCTCCTTCGGCATCAGCCGGAAGACCTTGGTGGCCATGAAGTAGCCGATCAGGCCGAGCGCGTTGGCGTAGTGGATCCGCTCGACGGTGAGGCCCGCCTCCGTCATCGCCGCGGCGAGCGTCTTCTTCGTGTAGCGGCGGACGTGGCCGGTGGCGATGTCGGCGGGGCTCATGGCGAACTGGAACGCCGGCACGATGATGACCACGGCGCCGCCGGGGCGGACCAGATCCCGCATGCTGCGCAGCGCGCCCACGTGGTCGTCGATGTGCTCCAGCACGTTGTAGGACACGGCCGCGCTGTAGTCGCCGCGCTCGTGGTGCGGGAGCAGCATCTGCCGGACCTCGACGCCGGGATGGTCGGACAGCCGCTCCTTGAGCTGGATCAGCCGGTCCGGGTCGGCTTCGGTGGCGGTGATCCGGGGTGCGTACGCCGCCCAGGCGGAGGCGTAGTCGCCGAGGCCACTGCCGATCTCGATCGGGTTGTCACCGAGGTAGGGCACCGCCAGTTCGACGAACCACTGCCGGTGGTTGACAGCCGTCGCCAGGCCTTCGAGCACCTCGGACTGGACGCGCTGATCCCCAGTGATTTCTGCCATGCGTCGATTCCTCACGATATGACTGACCCGCGCCTGGACCGTCAGAGTCAACCATCTGGATGGCTGAGGGGGAAATCGGGGGACGGAGGGGGGCCGAATTGTGATCCGGAGGGGTGCCTGTTCGGCGTTCGGCGAACTCGGCACATAGTACGTGATTCCCCGGAACATTGCACGTGCCCGTCATACCCTGACTACGCTCTGAAATGTCATGACTACTCCGGAAAGCGGCGCGAGCACGCCGAAATCGGGGCAGGGCAGGCGGCTAGACGCGCTCGCCGTGCTCAGCTTCGTGCTGCTCGCGTTCTGGGTGACCGCTCGACTGTGGGTCGATCCGCGCAATGGCATCCGGGACAATCGGACAGATCAGGCGCAATTCGAATGGATGGTGGCGCATGGTGCTCGCGTCGTCACTGATTTCGCCTATCCGTTCACCTCGGACCGGATGAATGTGCCGGATGTCGTCAATCTCATGGCTAATACGTCCGTATTATCCGTTTCATTGCCGCTGACCCCGATAACGCTCTGGGCAGGTCCGCGCTGGTCCTTTCTGATTTTCCTCACTCTCGGGCTCGCCGCCACTGGCGTGTCCTGGTATTTCCTGCTCTCCCGAGTTGTCGTGAAGTCTCGCGGTCCGGCGTGGCTGGGTGCCGCCTTCTGCGCGTTCGCGCCGGCGATGGTCTCGCACGCCAACTCGCACCCCAACATCGTCAGCCAGTTCGTGGTGCCGCTGATCATCTGGCGGACGCTGCGCCTGGCCGAACCCGGCCGGTGGCTGCGCAACGGCGTCCTGCTCGGCCTGGTGATCGTCTGGCAGGCGTTCCTCAACCTGGAGATCCTGCTGATGACCGCGATCGGGCTCGGCGTGGTGGTGCTCGCGCTCGCCCTCGGCCGCCCCGCGCTGCGCTCGGCGGCCCGCCCGTTCGCCGCCGGGCTCGCTGTGGCCGCGGTGGTCGCCGGGGCGCTGCTCGCGTACCCGCTCTGGGTCCAGTTCTTCGGCCCCGGCGCGTACAGCGGGCTCTCCACGCTGATCCGCGGCTACTCCACCGACCTCGCCGCGTACGTGGCCTGGTCCCGGGAGTCGGTGGCGGGCGATGCCCGGGGCAGCGAACCGCTGGTCAAGAACGCCACCGAGGAGAACGCGTTCTTCGGCTGGCCGCTGGTGGTCCTGGTGGTCGCGCTGGTCTGGTGGATGCGCCGCAACGCCGTGGTACTCGGGCTGGCTGCGGTCGGGCTCGTGTTCGTGCTCTTCTCGCTCGGCCGGGAGATCCGCTACGACGGAGCGGACACCGGCATCCCCGGCCCGTGGGCGGCGCTGGAGAACCTGCCGGTCCTGCACTCCGTGGTGCCCACCCGCTGGTCGCTCGCGCTCACCCCGATCATCGGCGTGCTGCTCGCGCTCGGCGCCGAGCGGGTCCGGGAGTTGGCCGTACGACACCCGGACGCGCGCGGCCAGATCCGGTTCGCCACCGTCACCGTGCTCGCCATGGCGCTGGTGCCGATCCTGCCCACCCCGCTGCCCGCGAAGCGCCTCGACCCGACCCCGGCGTTCGTCACCTCCGGCGCCTGGCGCCCCTACGTCGCCGACGGGCGGAGCATCGTCACGCTGCCGCTGCCCGACACCACGTACGCGGTCCCGCTGCGCTGGTCCGCCGAGACCCGGCTGGACATGCCGCTGGCCCGCGGCTACTTCCTGTATCCGGACACCCGCCCCGGCGGGGACCGGATCGCTCTTTTCACCGCGCCGCCGCGCCCCACCAGCACGTTCTTCGAGACGGTACGGCGCACCGACGCGGTTCCGCCGATCACGCCGCAGGACCGGGTGGCCGCCGTGGACGACCTGCGCTACTGGCGGGCCGGCGCGGTGATCCTCGACCCCCGGCTGCCGCAGGCCGAGGCGCTGCGCCGGGCGATGACGGAGCTGAGCGGGATCACGCCGAGGCGTACCGGCGGTGTGTGGTTGTGGGACGTCCGGCCGCTTGTCGGTTGAGCGGTCAGGCCTGGCGGACGCAGCAGCCCTGGCACACCTTGGGCCGGGGCAGCGTGAACGCCAGGCAGCAGGTGCGCCGCTGCACGGTCGGCTCGCCGGCCGGGCCGGGCACCAGCTCGACCAGGTCGCTCAGGTCGAGCGCGCCGAGCAGCGTGCCGACGGCTGCCGTGGCCGAGCCGGGCAGCGCGTCCGACGCGCGCAGGACGCCGTGCGCGATGCCGGAGGCCACCGAGCCGAGCAGCGTACGGGTGCCGATCCGGACCTCGCCCTGGATGGCGTCGATCAGCGGCGCGAAGTGGGCGTCGAGCAGGGACGCGCGCAGCGCGCCGAGCAGCGCCGCCTCGTCCGGGACCACCAGTACGCCCGGTGCGCCGGCGAGCGCCAGCGGGTCGCTCGGCAGCACCGCCACCGGGGTGGAGGCGCGCAGCCCCAGCGTGAGGAGCTGGTGGTGGTCCTCGAAGTGCACGAGCACGTCGGCCGGGTCGAGCAGCGGCACCCGGCGGGCGGACGCCCAGCCGAGCACCGCTGGGAGCGCGGTCCAGTAGCTGTAGGACTTCCAGGCCAGCGCGGCACAGGCGTGCGGGGTGCCGCCCCAGCGGCGCCCGGCGCGGGTCAGGAACTCGGACAGCAGCGTGCCGTCGATCAGGCGGGTGGCGGGGGACCAGCGGTCCAGTTCGTCGTGCACCAGCAGGCCGGGCGCGAGCCCGGGCAGGTCGTCGGTGCCGAACATGGCGCGCAGGGTCGCTGTCACCGGGGCGAGCGGGGTGGCGGCGTCGCGCCCCGGCATCACCGCAGTCACCTGGCCGTCCCCTGTCCTGTCGCCCTGCGGTCGGCGCGTGCCGTCGACCCAAGCTAAGGCTAGCCTAACCACCCTCCCGGCGGGAGGGGAAGAGGTGCCGCGGTATCGCGGGGAGGCCCGCGTCACTCCACGGCCGTCGCGTACTACCCGGCCTCGGAGACGGAAAACGCCGCCGGAGAGCCGGCGGCAGACGGCACAAGGATCGATGCACGCCGCTGAAAAGTCAAGGTGAGTGTCGAATACGAGGCAGTTTCCGTACACGTTCGGCCACTCAACGTGAAAATGGTCTTCCCGCGTACGAGGAAGCTGATGACGACCTCACCGATCGAGCGTGCCGCGGACTCGTTCGCGGCCGAACTCGCCCGGCACCGGACCGGCCGAGGGCTGTCCAAGAAGCAACTGGCCACGATGATGGGCTTCGACCCGTCCTACGTCAGCCACGTCGAAGGGCGCCGGCACCGGCCCACCGAGGACTTCGCCCGCCGGGCCGAGGCCGTCCTGGAGGCCAGCGGCGCGATCTGGCAGCGCTTCCGGGAGTACGACGAGCTGCGGCACGGCCGCACCGGCGTGGCCCACCGCGACCCGCCCGTCCCCGGCCAGTGGCTGCCGCCGGGGACCGGGCTCGTGGTGGAACGGGAGGTCGCGACGCTCACCCACACCGGTGACGGCTACCACTGCGCGATCCGGCGGGAGCTGTACAACGCCGGCACCGAACCGGTCACCCGCTACCTGGTCCGGGTCGCCGTCGACCGCTACCCCAACGACCCGGGCCGATCCAACCGGCACCACCGGGAACACCCGCTCACCTTCGCCGAGCTGCAACTCAACGCCTACCGGGACGACGGCAACGGGCGCGAGCCGATGCACTGGCGGGCCAAGCACGACCGGGACGCCTTCAAGGAGATCTGGCTGCTGTTCGAGAACGACGAGGGACGCTTCCCGCTCTACCCCGGTGACCGGGTCACCATCGAGTACGCGTACCGCGTCGGCCGGGACAAGTGGGGCCCCTGGTTCCAGCGGGCCGTACGCCTGCCCACCCGGCACCTGGCGGTGCGGCTCGACCTGCCCGCGGACCTCGACCCCAAGGTGTGGGGCGCGGAGACCTCGCTGTCGGCGGAGGAGGGGCCGCTGCGTACCCCGATCCAGCGGTCGGTGGACGGCGGCCGGGTGGTCTTCGACTGGGGGACCGACGACCCGCCGCTGAACGCCCGCTACCGGATGCAGTGGCGGTTCCGCAGCCCCGAGCCGGACGCCGAACCGGACAGCGCGCCCACCGGCGGCGCCCGGGTGCGGGCCAGCGACCGGATGCGCGCAGTGGGCATCGTGCAGCGCGGCGACGACCTGCTGCGGCAGCGGGCCCGCCAGTTCGACCTGCCGGCCGACGAACAGCACGCCCGGGAGGTGATCGACCGGCTCGCCGGGATGCTGGTCCGGCTGGACGAGCTGCACCCGTTCAGCAAGGGCGTCGGCCTCGCCGCGCCCCAGCTCGGCATCGGCTGGTCCGCGGCGCTCGTGCGCCCGGCCGACCGGGCCGCCGACCCGGTGGTGCTGCTCAACCCCCGGGTGGTGGACGCCGCGACCGAGACCGACGAGCAGTACGAGGGGTGCCTGTCCTTCTTCGACCACCGTGGCCTGGTGCCCCGGCCGCTGCGGATCGACGTGGAACACGCCCTGTGGGACGGCAGCCGGGTGATCACGTCCTACGAGTACGCGATGGCGCGGCTGGTCGCGCACGAGATCGACCACCTGGAGGGGCGGCTCTACGTCGACCGGATGGCACCCGGCGTGCCGCTGGTGCCGGTGGAGGAGTACCGCGAGACCGGAACCCCCTGGCGTTACTGAGAAACGGGGGGCCGGGGGGGGGGGGCGCGCCGGGGGGGGGGGGGCGCCCCCCCCCCCGGCTCGGGGGGAGCAAGGTTCAGAGGTTGCCGAACGTGTCGTACCGGATGTGGTCCGGCGGGACGTCGTCGGCGGCGAGCGCCCGCAGGGTGGCCCGGACCATCGCGGCCGAGCCGGAGACGTAGCAGTCGTGCGTGGTCCACGGGCCGTACCGGGTGACCACCTCGGAGACGTCACCGAGTTCGCCGCCGAAGTCCGGGTCCTCACTGCACGCCGGCGTCACCGACAACCACGGGTGGGAAGCCACCAGGTCCTCCAGGCCGGGCAGCGCGTACAGCTCGTCCGGGCGGCGCGCGCCGTAGAAGACGTGCACCCAGCGGGTCCGGTTGACCCGGGTCAGCTCCTCCACCAGCGCCTTGATCGGGGCCAGGCCGACCCCGCCGGCCACGCAGAGGACGTCCCGGGTGGACTCCGGATCAAGCGTCATCGAGCCCATCGGCGCGGCCACCCGCAGCAGGTCACCCGGCTTGGTGCGGCGCACCAGCGCGCCGGACACCCAACCGGCCGCACCCGGTGGCGTCCGCACGTGGAACTCCAGCACGTTCTCCTCGTTCGGCGCGTTCGCCACCGAGTACGTCCGCCACACCCGCGGGTGGTAGCGCGGCACCTCCACGCTCACGTACTGCCCGGCCCGCCAGGGCAGCGGATCCTGGAGCGCGCGCACGGTCAGCACCGCCGTGTCGGGGCCGTGCCGCTCGTGTGTCAGCACCTCGGCGTGCCAGAACGGCGGGTTCTCGTCCGCCTCCGCGCCGGCCAGCATCCGCGCGCTGATGCCCGCGTACGCCTCCCGCCACGCCTGGTCGTACTCCAGGTTCCAGCCGTCCCCGGCGGTGCTGCGCAGCGCGTCGAGCAGCGCGACGCCCATCGTCGCGTAGTGCTCGGCCGACACGTGGTACTTGCGGTGGTCCCGGCCCAGCGCGCGAAGGTACTCGTCGAAGCTCTCCGGGTCGCCCACCGTCTGGGTGGCCGTGACGATGGCCTCCAGGATGCGGTCCCCCTGGCCGTTCATCTGCACCGGGAAGAGCTTGCGCAGCTCCGGGTCGAGGAGGAACAGCCGGGCGTAGAAGTGACCGCTGAGCCGCTCCCGGTCCTCCTCGACCAGGGTCCAGCTCTCCTTCAGCAGCCGCGCGAAGTTCTCCACAGGGGCACGCTCCTTCTCCGTACGGGCGGATCGGCCCGCATAGAATGTCCACGGAGCGTGTACGTCGGTCGCACAGACTGTGCGACCGTCCGGCCCGGTCGCCGAAGTGCTTTCATGGTCCGGTGACGGTTGACGAGCTGGCCCGTCCGGTCTCCCGCCGGATGCTGGGCACCGAGACGCTGCTCGTGCTCGGTCTGTCCCTCGGCCAGTCGGCCGTGTACGCCCTGGTGTCCCTGATCGCGAAGCTGACCGCGACCGGCGGACTGTCCAAGCAGACCGCCGCGCTGAACACCTCCGCGTCGGCCCGGCCGTACCTCGACCTCACGTACCAGCTGCTCGGCATCGTCTTCGCGCTGCTGCCGGTGCTGCTCGCCGTACACCTGCTGGCGCGCGACCCCGGCGACCCGGCACGGACGCTCGGTGTCGACTTCCGCCGGCCCGGCTCGGACCTGGCCCGGGGCGCGGGCCTGACCGCGCTCATCGGCCTGCCCGGACTGGCGCTGTTCTGGGCGGCGGCGCAGCTCGGGCTCAACGCCACGCTGGTCCCGGCCGCGCTGCCGGACCTCTGGTGGACGGTGCCGGTGCTGATCCTCGCCGCCGTGCAGAACGCCGTGCTGGAGGAGGTGATCGTGGTCGGCTACCTGATCACCCGGCTGCGCCAGCTCAACTGGCGGATCGGCGCGGTGCTCGCCACGAGCGCGCTGCTGCGCGGCTCGTACCACCTCTACCAGGGCTTCGGCGCGTTCGTCGGCAACGCCGTGATGGGCGTGATCTTCGGGCTGTTCTACCTGCGCACCCGCCGGGTCGCCCCGCTGATCGTCGCGCACACGCTGCTCGACATCTTCGCGTTCGTCGGCTACGCGATGCTGCCGAAGTCCTGGTTCGACTGGCTCTGACCGCGCCGGCCCGGCACGCGTTCCGTCCGCCGCCAGGTCGGGGAAGTGGCGGCATCGGGCCCCGCCTGACCGCGCCAGCTCGCCGAACTGGTGCCGATCACGCCCGATACCGGGCGACCGCCCGCGCGGCGAGTCGCTCGGCCGTCGCCGTGCCGCCGGTCGCGGCCGCCAGCGC